>JBMNNU010000253.1:0-4932 GCA_050942695.1 Chloroflexota bacterium | reverse complement strand
AGCTCAGGTCGCGGCCATACAGAGAGGCCAAGAGCAGCCTTATGGAGCTGCGTGGGATCGGAGCCAAGATAGCCGACTGCGTTTGCCTGTTCTCACTTGAAAAAGACGATGCAGTGCCGGTGGATACCCACATCTGGGCTGTAGCGAAAGAGATCTTCCAGTGCGAGATCCCCACGAAAACCCTCACGCCTTCCACATACGAAGCCGTGGCCGACCTCTTCGTTCGGAGGTACGGAGCCTACGCAGGATGGGCCCAAGAGTATCTGTACCTGCAGCGTCGGGCGGCGCAAGGTCGCGTGCGGTCGATCTGTCCCTAATATGTGAGCAGGGGCGTAGGAGTCGGGACTGTCGTTGGAATAGACAGGTCCACTACGCCGCTTTTTCAGGCGGTATCAGCAAGGCTACGCCTCCCAGCAGGCCAGCGTCGTCTCCTAGAGCCGCGGGTACCACATCAAGCCCTTGTTGGGATGAAGGCATCGCTCTCGCTCTAATCGTCGAATGGATGGCATCCCAGAGTATAGGGCCTGCATTTAGGGCGACGCCGCCACCAAGGATAACGCGCTCGGGATTGAACAGATGAGCGAGATTCACGATGCCGACCCCTAGCGCCACACCAGCGTCTCTCAGCACGTCCTCTGCTAGTCTGTCGCCTTGATAGGCCAGTTCAGAAACCAGCTTAGCGGTGATCTCCTCTCGCGGCAGTCCTCGCAACGCACTTCGAACGCCCGATTTCGCCCTCTGCCTAGCACGTCGGGCGATAGAAGTGCCGGATGCCAGCCATTCTAAGCAACCTACGTTCCCGCATGAGCACCTTTCTCCCTTGACATCTACGGTCATGTGCCCGATTTCCCCCGCGAACCCGCCTGCACCCAGTAAAAGGCGGCCGTCTGAAATGATCCCCCCGCCAATGCCTGTGCTTACTGTGATATATACGACGTGCCGTTTGCCTTTGCCTGATCCATACCTGTATTCACCCACCGCCGCCATGTTGGCATCGTTTTCGACCCTAACAGGCAGCTTGAAGCGTTCCTCGAAAAGCTTTTTGATGGGGACTCTATCCCAGCCGGGCATATTGGGGGGGCTAAAGATTACGCCAGTATGGGGATCGAGGGGGCCGGGTGCCGCGATAGCTAGCCCGGTAACGTTGTTCTGATCCGGCACCTTCGAAAGAGCCTCATCGACTGTTTGGTACAGCTCTTCGAGAACCGGAGAGAGGCCTCGTTCAACCCTCGTGAATTTGGAAGTTCTCCATTCAAGAGCTCCTGAGGGGTTGCCGACAGCGACTCTGAAACGTGTGCCGCCAAGGTCTACGACGATGGCTCGCTGCTGAGAGTAGATGCCTTCCATAGAAGCCCTTTCTAAAAAGAGAGGATGCTAGTCTTTACATAAGATTGTACCATGGCATGGCTCGTGATATGCAATCTCTTTGAGAGGTGTGCCATGGCTCTAGAGATAGACTGGTCTAGGGACAGAATTCGAGTGCACTTGATAGAAAGTGCTAAAGTGATGCTGCAGGCAGCCGACAAGTGCGCAGACGCTATCTTGGCTGCGGCTCACCTCATATCTGACAGCTTCCAAAACGGCGGTAAGCTGATGATTTGTGGGAACGGAGGCAGCGCCGCCGAAAGTCAGCATTTGGCGGCCGAGTTTGTTAGCCGACTGACGGGGGAGTTTCAAAGGCCGGGGTTGCCCGCGATCGCGCTTACCACCGACACTTCCATCATAACGGCACACGCTAACGACTACAGCTTCGACGAGATATTCGAACGGCAGGTTCAAGTCCTGGGAAGCGCCGGGGACGTCCTGATGGGCCTCAGCACGAGCGGAGGCTCGGAGAACATTCTGCGGGCTTTCAAGGCGGCCAGGGCAATGGAGATCAGAACGGTGGCGCTAGTGGGGAGTGCAAGGGGGGGAATTGCTGCGGCTGCCGACGTAGCGATTCGGATCCCCAGCCGAAACAACCAGTACATTCAGGAAGCTCATCTGGCGGTGGAGCACCTGGTTTGCGATCTGGTGGAGCGCTACCTCTTCGGCGAAAAGGGGCAGCGGGCTGCAGGAGAGGCCGTCCGGCAAAAAAGGCCCGCACAGAGGCGTACAGGGCTCAAGCGCGCCGGATAGGATCGGCGCTGAAGATGGTGAGCCCCTATGAGGCCTCCCGGCTAGTACGCTTTAACAGGCTTCTCAAAAGGGCTAGTATTACCCGTATCAGACCAGAAGAAGGGAGTTGTGCCCTTCTTGACAGCTTCGTAGGCGTAGATGTACATGGCGGCCGACCACGATTGGCCTGGGAATCCCATCGCGCGCCCGCTCTCGCCGTGGAACCACTCGTTGAACTCCCAAGGCTCATTCTTACCCAAGCTGTTCAGCTCGGCCAACCTGATAAGTTGGCGTTCCGCCTCAGCCGCTCTTCCGGCTTTAACCAAAGCTGCAACGTAGAATCCGCCCACAAATGGCCAGATGCCTCCGTTGTGGTAGTGGTGCGGTTGATTCAGGTTTCGAACCCAGTAGTAACGGCGCCAGTCCTGCTCGCCCTGGCGGATCACCGGGTAGAGCACCCTGATGGGGTAAGGCGTCTCGAGCCCCACGCCGTAGGCGTAATCCAGGATCTTCGCAGTCTGGGCTGGATTCGATACCCCCATCAGAATGGCCAGCATATTACCCAGTGTATCGAACCTCTCTGCGTAGTCCCTGAAGGCCATGTAGGGTAGATAGTAGGGGCGGACAACTAGCTCGGTGTTCGTTCGTTTGACCGGATAGAGCCACTCTGTGCGGTTCTCCTTTATCCATTTAAGATCGCGTTTAGACTCCGGACCCACCCATAGCAAGAGATTAAGCTTGTATCGACAGTCGTGCGCCTCTTTCAAGTAATGCTCGTTTTCCTCACCTAACACCCCGGCCAGAACATGCATAGCTCGGTGCACAGCGCACCAGAGAACGTTGTCGTAAAGAACGTTGTAACGGTTGGCAAAGAGGTCTGCCCAGTCCATAGCTTCGTGGACCTCGAGGAGGCCGCACTCGTTGACGTCCTGATACTGGAGCCAGAGATACGCTCTCTCAAGGCTACGCCAGAAACGGCGGAGGAAATCGACGTCGCCGCTCATTTGGTAGTAAACGTAATGCCCAAGGATATACCAGAGGCAGTTATCGACGCACCCCGCATGGATCGTATCGACGACAGGACGGCGCCCGTTACCATTCTTACTAGTAGCGAAGGTACCGCCGGTGGCTATGAAAGACTCATCCGGTATATCGGGGAATCCGACACCGAAAGGAATGTTGCCCAATCTGCTCTGTCCACCCGCCAGGCTCTCCATGGAATGTCGATGGGTCTCCCAAGCCCACGGTTCATTCAACAGCATTAGACCAAGTCCACAAATCATGGCATCTCGGCCGTTAACCTGTTGGTAGGCGGTCCGGGCGCTAAGAAGGCCGATCGATCGGGCGTTGCCTTTAAGTACATCTTCGGCTCTCCGGCGAGCCTCCTCGATCAGATTCCCCTTATCGCCCATTGTAATCTCCTTGGGTGTTTAGTGCTCCGTCCCGAGTGTTGAGTGCTGAATGCTGGGTTCTGCTGCCCTGTGCCTCGTGCCTTATACCTGCTGCCTGTTTCGATGTAACCCTGAGTGTAACGATCTCCCCAGGCCGGAGAGCGACGACACCGGTCTCGTCTTGCGATGTGTTCGTTTCGTCCAAGCGGCATCGCATGAACGATAGGCCGCGCCCGTGAACGCTGGCAACCGTTGGAAACGCCCCTGGATTGTAGATGCGAAGAATCGCACCGTTGCCGTCCTCTGCACCCTTTAAGGCCGATGTTGCGAAACCGTCGCCCTCGACGGAAAGAAGCTCGGCAGGCTCTACGATACCTGGTCCTACAGCAAAGCCAAACCTGAAGTCCTGGGAGGCGCGAATCAAATCCACCTCTGCCCAACTCTCTCGCAGGGCAACTGCATAGCTGAAGCTGTGGCTGCCGAGGCACTGAGCGCCCGGTGTTGGGATATGGGGCTCCTGGGCGCCCGGCCGAGTGGAGAGGTCGGAGCAGCCCAGCCATCCAACTGATCGCAGCAGCGTCAGCGCCAGGTCGACACCTCCCGCATCGTTTGGCACCGCCTCGTATTCAGGGAGCCCAATGCCGAAAAGGGCTAGCTTCCCGGCTGCCACACCCCCCAACGTGTGGTGGGTCTTCGCCGGAGGCTCTCGCCATTGACCGTTCCAGACCGGCTGTGCCGGCCGTCTCAATACGGCGAAGTGGCCCTCGGCTTGGACAGTAAGCCCTGAGCCAGGAGACGGGAAAAACACCCTCAGCCGGTGGTCGCGTGCTCTATTCAGAACTGTGGTTGTGAACTCTATCCGGTTTACACCAGCGATCAGCCGGACTATGGTCTTAACAGGGATGCAGACTTTGGTTTTGATGCGATTTCTTCTAGTAGCAGCCAGCTTCTTTGGGAGGTGAAGCTTCGAAGAGATCTCTAGCTCCGCCACATGAGGCCCCCTGGCCTTAACCCTTACAACAGCTTCACAACTGCGGCTATCGAACGGGGTGTCGCCTTCGACGGGGCAAAAGCTGTACTCATCGCCTCGGTCACCTTCATCCTGGAACCAGTGAGCCCCCGACCAGCGTTGCCCTGTGATCCTGTCGAGTACATCTATAGTGCCGTTTGGGGCTACTTCGATCCGGTAGAACTCGTTTTCGATTGCTCGGTGGTCGGCAGAAGCTGCAGAACTCGCCGGAACAAAGGCTTTACCCGGGCGCAAACGCACCTTTTTTGCTCCAAAACCCGGCAGTTCAATGACGACGATAGCTCGGCGCCGTCCAGGTGGCCCGAATAACTGAACGGGCAATGAACCGTGGGCGGTTTCTGCTACCAGGCTACCTGCAGATTGCAGATCCGGAGGCAAGGGGAGTTCAATTGCAGCTCTGCGAGACCACGGGAG
>JBMNNU010000007.1:0-25320 GCA_050942695.1 Chloroflexota bacterium | reverse complement strand
GGTACTCTCCCCAACCCCGCGAATGAACAGGCTGGTATCTTCGAAAGTAGGTGTCCGTATGAGGCCGTATCCGAACTGTTCGGCAACGCGAACGGCCGTTCTCTCAATAAATCGCCAATATTTTTCATCCTCAGGCAGCAAGTCCTGGGTGCCACGTGGCGCTTGGTACACTGGGATCCCTCGCATCACAAAATGGCTTGAGTGCCCAAGGGCACTCAAGCTAATTGATTCCGAATAGCTGGTGAAATTATACCACCTAATTGATACTGTACGTCACCCGCACGATAGTCCGTACCTCCTGCATACCCGGCGATATGGGTGTTGCGGGTGCTGCCATCGCCATATCACGCGCTACTGCCATCTCCATCGGCGCCTCCGGAGCCGATACGCTCTCTTCTATAGCCACAACAGGACCGAGTGTAACGCCGGCCAGGTTAGCCAACTGTTCAGCTTTCCCCTTGGCGCTCTCCATCGCCTGTTGTCGCCCCTGGGCACCCGCTGCGGCAGGATCGCTAACGCTAAAGTTGATCCCGTGGAGGCGTGTCGCACCTGAGGCCACCACGGTGTCGAGCAATCCGCCAACCTGGGTCACATCCCGAATGGTAACCGCAACGAGGTTGGTGACTCGATATCCCTTCAATACAGGTGTGTTACCGGAGTGATCGTATTCTGGTGAGAGCTGGAAGCGCACGGTCTGGATATCCTTTTCCTCAATACCGAGGTTCTTCAGCTCAGCCATAACCGAGTCCATTTTGGCTGCCGCGTCCTGTTGAGCAGCAGAGGCCGACTGATTGCTCACCTCTACCCCCAGCGTAACCCGAGCCATGTCTGGCTTAACAGCGATCACCCCTTCGCCCATTACGGTGATGCCGTTGCGGGACGCCCCGGTTCCATCGTTCATAGCTATCCCGAGAGACTGGTATTGAGATCCGGTCAACGAGGACGATGCGGCTGAGGTCGATTTGTTAAAACTAGGGAAGAACAACGTTCCTGATAAAGCTGCCAACGATGCTAAAGCTACCACTGTTACGGCTGTCGCGATCAATACTCTTCGCATCTTTCTTACCACCTTTCACTGAAAGGGTCGACGATGCCGCCACCAAATTGCGCTGGTTGCGGCCGCCAACACAACGACTAGGATAGCTGTAACGGCTAGTATTTGGGTTAGGAATACTGCGAACCCAACGGCTTCTGTTTGTCCTGCGAAGCTCTCTGCCCCGGCTTCGATCGGTTGATGTTGGGCTGGCAATCCCGCCAGGGTTGCGTCGGCGATTTCAGCTTGCCCGGCTGTTCCCTCTCCCTGCTGGCCTCCCTCGCCGGCACCCAACCCATATTGGGATGGATCCGCCTGATTGGCCTGATCTGACACTGCAGTTTCTGGAGGAGGGGCGGGCGGAACAGCTTGACCAGCAGGTGCTGCCGTAGGCTCTGGGGCTTGGGCTTTCGGCGCCGCTTTGGAAACATCCTCCGCTGGGGCTGCAGCAGGGGTTACCTCGGCTGGAGGCGGAGCTGAAGCTGCCTCTGCGGCTGCTGTTGGGGCTGGAACAGCTTCCTCGACAGCAGTAGGGGCTACTGCCCTCATTGGCGCTGCCGGAGCCGCTGCGACTGTGGTTGGTGCGGGTTGAGGCGCTCCCCTAGTTTGGACCTGCACGTCCGCCGTCGTAGGCATCTCTGCCGAACCAACAGCTTCGGCTGCAGCAGGCTTCGGCTGAGGATCGGCTGCGGCGGTAAACAGTTCGACCGCAGTATCCTCTGTTTGTAGGCCGCCCCCTAGTGGAACGCCTGCCATGGGAAGAACAGCCCGAATAGCCAGCAGCGCTACGAAAGCCGCAGCGGCTAACCCCGTGGCTCCCCTGAGGTAGATGAAGCTTCTAGGCATGGGGGCCACCCTGGGCGCCACCTCTAGAGTGAACGATCGCGGCAACCCGATCGAGGGCAACGAATGCACCAGGCGTTGCGTTATCCTGATCGCCTCCAGTTCGTTGCGGCACGACGTGCACTCTTGGAGATGAGCCTCGAGTTTCGCGACCTGCTTGGCTTCCAGCTCCTGATCCGCATAGGAAGACAGCAATTCTCGCGCTTCCTCGTGGCTCAACCCTTTCTTTCGACGCAAAAACTGAAACACCATCGAAGCTCTCTCTAGCCGTCTGTTACCAGGGTTGAGGCCGGTCGTTGGTCGGCCTCAACCCCCGTATAATATTGACGATATTGAGGTGGTAATAGTTCCATGTGCCGAGCCAGGTATGATCGCAGCGCCTGGCGGCCGCGGCTTAGCCGTGATTTTACGGTCCCCAGGGATGTCTCCGTTGCTGCAGAGATCTCCTCGTAGCTCAAACCATGGATATCGCAAAGGATCAAAGCTGCCCGCTGCTCCGCGGGCAGGGTTTGAAGCCCATCTTCGATGCAGGACATCAGCTCGCGCGAGAGCGCAGTCTGTTCTGGTCCGGGTTGGGCGTCGGGGATCTGCAGTACCGGGGCATCCTCGTAATCGTCTGAGGGATCTAACGTTTCAGTGGGCTGTCGCCTCTGTTTTCGTAGTTGATCGTAGACCTGATTCAGGACGATCCTGGCCAGCCAGGCTTTGAACGATCCGCCGCGGAATTGGTGTACGCGGGTGAAGGCGGAGAGGAATGCCTCTTGAACGGCATCGGCGGCAGCTTCCTGGTTTCGGAGCATGCGGAAAGCTAAGGCGTAGGCCATCTCCTGGTAAGCTAGCACCAGCTTGTTGAAGGCCTGAACGTCCCCGTTCTTACTGGCCGTTATCCAAGCAGCCTCGTCCAACCCGGTTCACCTGTAGAATGATTGATCGCGGGCGATTGTATCAGAGATACTGTGCAGTTGAAACTGCTAGCAGCGTGTACAGCTCCCATCAATCTCTGACGCGAGCGAGCACAGCGTTACGGTCACGCCTCTCCCAAAAAGGGGTAGAGGGAAGATATGGGATGGTTACAAAGCGATGCTCGGCACTAAAGATCCCCAAAAACAACCCGCCCCCCTACGACAGTTGCGAGCACCTCAGTCCTTAGGAATAGCTCAGGTGGCCCGGCGAAGGGATCATCAGAGAGCACGACGAAATCCGCGAGCTTACCTGGGGAGAGGGAGCCTTTGTCCCTCTCCTCACTGCTGGCGTAAGCAGAGCCCAGCGTGTAGGCCCGTAGCGCCTGCATAGGTGTGAGCCGCTGCTCAGGATGCCACCCTCCCTCCGGCTGGAAATCCCGAGTCTGTCTAGTTACCGCGGCGAATAGCCCCGGCAAAGGGTCGATAGGCTCCACGGGGCAGTCCGATCCGAAGGCCAGCACGGCGCCGGAGTCCAGGACCGCACGCCAGGCGTAGGCCAGCGGTGTGCGCTCCGGACCCCAGTAGCGGTCGGCGATGATCCAATCCGATGGCTGGTGGATAGGCTGCATGGAGGCGATTATCCCGAGGCGCCCGAGCCGCCCCACGTCTTCAGGGTGCAGCAGTTGAACGTGTTCGATTCGAGGCCGTAAGTTAGCGGGTTTCCAGAGATGAAGGTTTTCTTCCAAAACGTCCAGGGCTTTGCGGTTGGCTGCGTCGCCGATAGCGTGGATAGCGGGGGCAATCCCTCCCTTCAGGGCTGAGATGACAACCTCCCTGAGCTCTTCATACGGCATCGTATCTATGCCGCAGCCATTGTTCTCTAGGTGTGGGGCCAGCGTATGATCGGTTTGGGAGCCAAGCGCCCCATCCAAAAACAGTTTTACGTAGCCTATACGCAGCCACTCGTCGCCGAAGCCGGTCCCGATGCCGAGCCGGAGCGCATCGGGAAGGTTCTCTCGCCGGATATGGCAAAAAATCCTCAGTGATAGCGCTCCGCTAGCGCGAAGCCTCTGGATGGCGGAGAAGCACTGGGGCCCCTCGGAAACATGCAGACCGGCGAGCCCCTTGCTCGCAGCGACGTCTAAAGCCGCTACTAAGGCTGAATCGATCGTCTTCGGATCGAAGCCGGACGCGCTCGACCCGGAATCATCATCGGAAAGGCCAGCGCACCTGGCTACGATTCCAACTGCCGATTCCCTAAGAATGCCGGTCGGTTCTCCACTATCGGGGTCTCGAACGATCTCGCCCCCGGTTGGATCTGCCGTATGGGCGTCGATACCGGCAAGCTTCAGGGCGATAGAGTTTGCCCAGCCCGAGTGCATATCTTTGCTCGCCAGAAAGGCTGGGTTCGAAGGTGTGGCACTATCGAGGTCCAAGCGATTGGGGAGCCTTCCCCACTGGTTGCTGTCGAAGCCTCCCCCAAGTATCCACTCCCCAGGCTTCAGCAGGGTTGCCGCGGCTCGAACCCGGTCCAGAGCTTCCTCTAGTGTCGAGGCGCCTGCCAACTCGACCCTGCGCAGCCTCAGGGCGAACTCAAGAAGGTGTACGTGGGAGTCGATCAGCCCCGGAATGACGGTTTTGCCCCCGAGGTCGACGACCCGAGATTCCGGCCCGGATAACGGATCGACATCTGCATCGCTCCCAACGGCTACTATCCGCCCATCGCGAACGGCCAAGTTCTGGGCGATGGGATTGGAATCATCGACCGTATAGATGCGGGCGTTCTCGATTATCAGGTCGGCCGACAGGTTGGCTCTAGCTACCATGAGGGGCATCCCCATTTGTGTGATGATTTTCCGACCGCTACATAGGTTTCAAAATGCGGGTCCAGGTCGCTCAGCGTGAGCGAGCACAGCGCTATGTAGTGGTCAATAACACCATGATACCAGAGGTACGAGCGAACGGCGCCCCCCACCTCCCAGGTGCGCGACCACGTCAGGTAGGAGCAATGAGATCAGGAGAGAAGATGCTTCTGGTTTTGATAGAGGGCGAAGCCGTCTGACTGGAGCGCGGGCGTCCCCTCCCCCCCTCTAAATGTAGCCGAAGGCTTCAGCCTGCGTGTAGCTACGTGGTGAACTACGAGGTGAGCCTTCCACGATGCTACGCGCAACCTGATGATCGTTGCGAAAACATTCATATTGATTCGCGGCCCTGAAGGGCCGGGCTAACTACGGACCGGAGGTTAAGGCCGGCCCTTATGGCCGTTAACGAAATAATCGAACACACATCATCTCCTGGTGGCCGGTCTGATCTGGCCGATCAGCCCGATCCGACGGATCAACCCGGCCACTACTTTAACCCGGATGCGTATGTCAGCTTTAATTATCAACGCCCTTTAGGGCCGCGACGGATACGTACGGTTTAATCGACAATGAACATAAGGTTGCGGCTACATTTAGGGCGGCTCGCTCACGAGAGGACGAGCGGGCAAGATGTCCTCGCTCCCAGGGAATCGGGTGGGCGGGCCGCCCGCACTCCCAGGGAATCTGGCGGGCAAGATAGCCGCGCTCCCGGCATAGGCCGCTCACGCGACCTTTCAATACTACGTTAGCTAAGTACCTGTCGGTTGGCGGATCAAGGGCGTGGTGTGTTTACGTAGTCGTAGGCCTGAAGACGATGCGGCAGACGTTGTCGCCCTTACCCTGGCATTCACTCTCCGCCGAGCCCAGCTCACGGTTGCAAGCCAAAGAGAACACCCCGGTGGTGAAGCCCCGTATGAAATCACAGGTTGGCTCGCTTACTTTGCCCTCCCACGGCACAGACTCAAAGGTGTTGATCAGCTCCACCTCGCCGTGGAGAGCGTCATCAACCCGCACCGATCTCACCTCAGCCCAGCCAAAGGCCTGGAAGTCCAACACCCTGTGTCGAAGGAGGTCTAAGGTCAATGGCAGCCCCAAACGGTTCAACAGGGGAGGCACGGCTGAGGCGGCCAGCCGACCCATCTCTAAGCCGGTGCGATAGACATCATCGCGGCTCGCAGCCTGAGAGTAGCTTTTAAAGACTTTCCCCAGTATCTCTCTCGCCATGACCGCCATCGGCTTCTGCGCGACCTCGAGTGTGTGGCTTACTGATGCGGTGAGGCCTGGCTCGGGCGGGTTGCTGCCGATAACCTGAACGCCAGAGAGAGCGGATAACCTCTTCACCACAGCCCCATGATCGCCGGCCACATCTGTAAGGTCCAGAGTGAGCACAGCCAGGTAATCGCCTCTATCGGGTTGATGGTAGCTGTACAACGATTTCAGCAGGGCGCCACCCTGTTTAAGCTCGCGCTGAAGGCGATCCAGCAGGGAGATATCGTCGAGATAGGCATAGATGTAGGTAAGTGAACGGTGCGGATCCAGATACATTATCGGGAGTTGGATGGAAGGTGGCTTCTGTGGGCCCTTTGTGGCCATCGAGGTCGATCCTTTCTATGTGAAACCGCGTTACCGCCTGAGCAGGGAGATCCTTTCCGAAGCGGCTGCTCTATCCCGACTGCAGCTACACCCGGTTCTTCATTCTCATGCAAGACAAACCAGGCACCGCAAGAGCTGTTCCCGCACTCAATAGCTTCAGCATGGTTCACGAGGGTGGGCAGATGTTTTACGGTCTGATGCGAACGTCACCCCTAGACCCTCTTTCGTCAGCCCCGGATTCTCTTTCGTCACCCTCGCGAAAGCGGGGGTCCAGACGTCCCATCTACTCGTGAGGCCACACCTACACGACAACGTAGACCCCTGGATGCCCGATCAGGTCGGGTATGACGGTCTAGAGGTGGATCGGGCATGGCGATCAAGGAAGCCTGCCCTTACGAGATAGACTGTCACCCTGGCCGTGAACCATGCCATAGCATCCAGGCTAACGTGGTGGCCGGTCTGATCATTCGGTTGACAGGGCACCCCTGAGTTCCTATACTTGAAATGCTGCAAATTTAATAAAGTCCTTCGGGGTAGGGTGAGGCGTTAAGCCAATTCCCGATCGGCGGTAACGCGGCAATCACCGCGGAGCCCGCGAGCCGATAAGGCAGATCTGGTGCGAGTCCAGGGCCGACGGTATAGTCCGGATGGAAGAAGGCACGAAACGGTTGCGCCTTGGCGACCCGTGGCTATAGTGCCTTCGGGTCGTTTTTATTTTGGTCCTGAGTCCTGAAGGTGTTCCGAATTCCTGGTTTTGAGCGAAAGGCGCTTAACTCAGCACGCAGCAGCTAGTACTCAGCACTAAGGAAAGGACGCAGGACTCAGGACGCAGGACTAAAAAGACAATGGCTGATATCGACTACATGGCGAGAGCTTTAGAGCTGGCAGAGCAGGCTAAAGGGTCCACGGGGAACAATCCGCCAGTGGGCGCAGTAATCGTGCGCGACGGGCGGATCGTTGGAGAGGGATATACCCAACCCCCAGGGCAGGCGCATGCCGAGATTGTGGCGCTAAGGCAGGCCGGAGAAGCAGCCCGCGGCGCGACTATGTACGTTACACTGGAGCCCTGCTGCCACTTTGGACGAACCCCTCCATGCACCCAGGCAATCCTGAAGGCGGGGATATCCGAGGTGCACATGGCAACCCTCGACCCAAACCCTCTGGTCTGCGGGGGCGGCAAAGCGGCTCTTCAGCAGGGTGGAGTGGCCGTTACCGTGGGTCTCCACGAATCCCAGGCTCGGCGCATCATAGAAGCGTGGTTGACCTATATCCAGCTCAAGCGGCCGCAGGTAATAGCAAAGTACGCCATGACTTTGGACGGGAAGATCGCCACCTTCACCGGGGAGTCAAAGTGGATTACCGGCCTACCCGCCAGGCGAAGGGTGCATCAGTTGCGAGCATCGGTCGACGCCATAATGGTGGGAGTCACCACTGTGGTAGCAGACAACCCGCAGTTGACGGCTCGAGATGAGGAAGGGAAGCCGTTGCCACACCAACCGTTGCGGGTGATCGTGGATTCTACGGGGAGAGTACCTCTTAACAGCCAGGTGGTGAGCGGGAAGCTGCCTGGTGCAACGGTGATAGTCGTCGGCCCCAGGGCAAACTCGCAGCATATTAACGAGATAGAGGCAAGAGGAAACAGCATCATCTCCGTGCCCGAGCTAAACGGTCGGGTCGATCTGCGGGCAGCTCTTTCCGGTCTAGCGGCCGATTGGGATGTCACATCGCTGCTCGTGGAGGGGGGAGGCCAGCTATTGGGCTCTCTATTCGATCTCGGCCTTGTGGATAAGGTAGTGGGTTTTATCGCACCCAAGCTTATCGGGGGCGCCAACGCGCCCGGACCTGTAGCAGGTCGAGGTGTCGAAGCGATCGAATCGGCGGTCCTGCTTCGAGATGTGGTCTGGGAGCAGGTTGGTGACGACATGATGGTTGTGGGCTACGTGGTGAGAGATGTTTACAGGGATAGTTGAGGAAACCGGCATAGTTGAGTCGCTGATCCAGAGCGGGGGGGGCTATCACCTTAGAGTGCGCGGGAAAACGGTGCTGGAGGGGTTGAAGCTGGGGGACAGTATCGCCGTCAACGGCACCTGTCTGACCGTAACCCGGTTCGACGCCTCGGGTTTCACCGTCGGGCTATCGCCCGAGACGTTGCGCCGGACGAACCTTGGGGAGCTTAGGTCCGGCTCGAAGGTCAACCTCGAACGCGCATTGAGACCTACCGACCGCATGGGAGGGCACTTCGTGCAGGGGCACGTGGATGGAGTCGCCACCGTAACGGAGCGGCGACGCGAGGCCGATGCCCTGGCAATCCGCTTCAAAGTCCCTGAGGATCTGTCCAGATATATCGTCGAAAAGGGCTTCATAGCGGTTGATGGGATCAGTCTGACGGTGACGGCTTGCGGGGAGGGGTGGTTCGAAGTAACGCTCATCCCATTCACTCAGCAGATGGTCACGCTGGGCGAAAAGGGGGTGGGCGACAAGGTCAACATAGAAGTCGACATAATATCAAAATATGTGGAGAGCTTCCTTGCACGAAGGGAGTCCCGGCGGGGGATCACCGCCGACTTCCTGGCGGAGCAGGGGTTCGTGTAAGGACTCAGGACCTAGGGCAGGACTTGGGAGGTGGACAATTGCCACTGGCGGATATAGAAGCAGCAATCGAAGATATTCGAGCGGGTAAGTTCGTAATCGTCGTGGACGACGAGGATAGAGAAAACGAGGGAGACCTCGTTATCGCAGCGGAGCACGTAACCCCGGAGGCCATCAACTTCATGGCCAGGTACGGCCGGGGGCTGATCTGCATGCCGGTTACGGGCAAGCGGCTGGACGAGCTACAGATACCGATGATGGTGGAAAGGAACACCTCGGGGTTCGGCACCGCTTTCACGGTATCGGTTGAGGCGAAACACAAGGTCACTACGGGGATATCCGCTTACGATAGGGCCGCAACGGTTAAGGCGATCATAGACCCTGCTACCAGACCAGAGGATCTTGCCCGTCCAGGCCACATGTTCCCTCTACGAGCGGCCGAGGGGGGCGTGCTGAAGCGAGCGGGGCAGACGGAGGCGGCCATAGATTTAGCCAAGCTCGCCGGATTGTACCCGGCCGGCGTCATCTGCGAGATCATGAGCGATGACGGCACCATGGCCAGGATGCCGGAGCTTGAGCGTTTCAGCGAGCAGCACGGGATCAAGATCATCAGCGTTGCCCAGTTGATCGATTATCGTAGGCACCGGGAAAAGCTAGTTCGAAAGGTGGCGGAGGCCCAGTTGCCTACCCGTTACGGCGACTTCGTGATCTACGCCTACTCCAGTGTGGTGGATAAAGAGGAGCATGTGGCGCTGGTAATGGGCGACATCAGCAATGGTCCGCCGCCGCTGGTCAGGGTCCACTCCGAGTGCCTAACGGGAGATGTCCTAGGGTCCCTTCGCTGTGATTGCGGAGACCAGCTTCGCATCGCCATGGAGAAGATCGGCAAGGAGGGGCGCGGCGCCATACTCTACATGAGGCAGGAGGGGCGCGGTATCGGGCTGCACAACAAAGTCCGCGCTTACCACCTCCAGGACAACGGTTTGGATACGGTGGAGGCCAATACTGCGTTGGGCTTCCCGCCCGACAAGCGAGATTACGGCATCGGGGCGCAGATTCTGGTAGATCTCGGCCTATCCCAGATCCGGCTGATGACCAACAACCCCAAGAAGATGGTGAGCCTGGCGGGATTCGGCCTGGAGATCGTGGAGCGGGTGCCGCTGGTGAGCGAACCCGGCCCAACTAACTGGCACTATCTTATGACTAAGCAGGAGAAGATGGGACACATGCTCGGCCTGGAGGCCGATGATCTCAAAGAGGAGGTTCCCGATGGGAAGGGTTTATGAGGGAGAGCTGATAGGTAAGGGACTGCGCTTTGCGTTAGTCGTCTCCCGTTTCAACGAGTTCATCAGTAGCAAACTTCTGGGCGGAGCTAAGGACGCGCTGATCCGCCACGGGGTCGTCGAGGAGAACATCGATCTGGCGTGGGTGCCCGGCGCCTTCGAGATCCCCCTGGTGGCGAAGAGGATGGCTCAGACGGGGTCCTATGCAGGGGTTATCTGCCTCGGGGCTGTGATCAGAGGGGCTACACCCCACTTCGATTACGTGGCTGCAGAGGTAGCCAAGGGTATCGCACACGCCGGAATGGAGACGGGAGTCCCTGTGATCTTCGGAGTAATCACAGCCGACAACCTCGAGCAGGCGATCGAGCGTGCGGGCACGAAGGCTGGCAACAAAGGGTTCGACGCTGCAGTCACGGCTATCGAGATGGCCAACTTACTGAATGGGATCAACGCGGCGCAGGGTTGATGGCTATCAACCGAATTACAGATTAACTCTCTGGCCTAGCTTCCTTTCGGTTCCCCGGAAGAGGCGCACGATGTTGTCCCGGTGGCTTATTATTACGAAGGCAGCACCCAGCAGCCCAAACAGAAAGTGTGGGAATGGCTGGCCTAGAAGGAAAACGGAAACCAGCAGGGTAATCGGTACGGTGCAGGAACCCAAAACAGAGCCAAGGGAGACGTATCGACTCCAGGCGATTATCGCAACGCCGATGATAGCTGCAACAGCAAAAACCTGAGGGGCGATGACGACCAGAGCGCCTAAGCCGGTAGTAACCCCTCTGCCACCTTTGAAGCCGATGTAGAGAGAGTAGTTGTGCCCCACCAGCGCTGCCAATCCTGCGACTACGTCGCCTGTGGGGTCTCCCTGGGTTATCAACCGCGCCAGTATGACGGCTGCAACGCCCTTCAAGAAATCTCCAGCGAATACGGGGGCGGCGGCTTTCCAGCCCATGGTCCTGAGAACGTTTGTGGCTCCAGTGCGCTTACTTCCATGTTGAAGCAGATCCACATTTCCGCGGAAACGAGCTATGACGTAGCCGGTGGGGATCGATCCTAAGAGATATGCCAAGAGACCTACGATCAGGAATTGGTCGACCTGCATGGTTAACCTCGCTTTCGGGTCTTTGGTAGATTGTCTTTTTGAAGGATTACCTTTTAGGCTCTCGATTGTGCCTTGCAATACCGGCGGCTACCGGTAGAATTCTCGTGGATATCATGATAGCATATCGTCCGGGTGGCCTGAATATGGTTGATAAAATTTGCATAATAAATGCCGGCGGATGGGGCACAGCTTTGGCTGTGCTGATGGCGAGTAAAGGCTATGAGGTCCGGCTTTGGGCTCGACGGCCGGAGTTGGCCGAAGAGATCGTATCGACTCGTGAGAACTCCAGCTACCTGCCCGGCGTTCGAATCCCCGATAACGTATTCCCAACGTCCGATTTGGAATATGCCCTACAGGGGTCTTCTGTCGTAATCATCGCGGCGATATCCCGATTTATTAGGGAGCTAGCGCCCATGGTTGGGCCTCTTCTGAAGCCCGGCCAACTCGTGGTGAGCGGAAGCAAGGGCCTAGACGAGGAGAGCCTGCTCAGAGCAACCGAGCAGCTTGAAAAATGGTCCGGCCAAGCCCAGCAAGGGCGCATCGCCGCCTTATCAGGGCCGAACCACGCGGAAGAGGTCAGCCGCGGCATTCCTACAGCCACGGTCGTGGCCTGTCGAGACGAACAGGTGGCGAGGCGGCTGCAGCAGATCCTATCGACGAAGGCCTTCCGGGTTTACACGAACCTCGACCTAGTAGGGGTTGAGCTGTGTGGCACGGTCAAAAACGTCATCGCGATCGCGGCTGGGATGTCGGACGGGCTAGGGTATGGCGACAACGCCAAAGCAGCGTTGGTCACCAGGAGTCTCGCCGAGATCAGCAGATTGGTCTCTGTGATGGGCGGCCAGGCATCGACTGTTGCAGGGCTAGCCGGGATCGGAGATATCATCGCTACCTGCACAAGCCGACACAGCCGCAACCGCGCAGCCGGGGAGGCCATCGCTCGAGGCTCCAATCTCGACCAGGTTCGAAGCCGTTCCCGAATGGAGGTCGAGGGTTTTCCTGCAACTCGGTCTGTCTACAAGCTAGCTCGACTGAAAGGGGTGGAGATGCCGATCACCCAGCAGGTTCACGCCGTCCTCTTCGAAGGGGCTAGTCTTCAGGATGGCCTCACTCAACTGATGACCAGGGATCACACCTCCGAACCCTGGATGTGAAACCAAACTGTTACTTTGAGTATGTCTCTTCGAGCACTACTCGAAGCAACTTCTACAGATTTCTTCATAACTTGTCTCCAACCTCTTGACACCACAAGATATTGGGCTGAACATACTGATAGACACAAGATATTGTGTTTTCTGTCTAGTTATGAGATTTGTGGGTTGGCCATCAGTTGGCGATGGCTGATCAGAGAGGAAGAAGATGACGGGAGTGGCAGGAGCGAAAAAGGCGGGGCTGTGGACGGAGTCAGCCCTCAGGGTGCTCAAAGAAAGGTACCTGGCCAAAAAGGGCGACGAGGTGGTTGAAACACCGGACGATATGTGCTGGCGAGTCGCCCGAGCCATCGCTAAAGCTGAGCTGAACTACGGGAAGAGCGAAGACGAGGTAGAAGCTATCGCAGGGCGCTTCGTGGAGTCGATGCAGGCGATGCTGTTCTTCCCCAACTCACCGACCTTGATGAACGCCGGCAAGGATAACGGCCTCCAATACTCGGCGTGCTACGTCCTTCCGGTAGAGGACTCACTGGAAGGGATTTTCGAGTCGATCAAGCGGGCGGCGCTGATCCACAAAAGCGGCGGGGGCACGGGGTTCGCCTTTTCGAGGCTGCGATCCAAGGACAGCACGGTGCAAAGCACCGGGGGAAAGGCGAGCGGGCCGGTTAGCTTCATGCGGGTGTTCAACGCTGCCACCGAGGCGGTGAAGCAGGGCGGAACCCGGCGCGGCGCCAACATGGGCATCCTCAGGGTTGACCATCCGGATATCCTGGAGTTCATCGAGTGCAAGCTGGAGGGCGGCTTTACCAACTTCAACATCTCGGTAACGGTAACCGAAGACTTCATGAAGGCGGTGGAAACCGGCGCTGAGTACGATCTGATCGACCCTGCCACAGGTAAAGCTGTGAAAAGGCTCCGAGCTCGAGATGTCTTCGACAGGATCGTCCACGCCGCCTGGCGAAGCGGCGATCCAGGGCTGATCTTTATAGACCGAGTGAACGCCAGTCCGGCTAACCCCACGCCAGCGATCGGACAGATCGAAGCTACCAACCCGTGCGGAGAGCAGCCGCTGCTCCCCAACGAGGCTTGCAACCTGGGTTCGCTAAACCTTGCTCGCTTCGTAAAAACGGGGAAGAACCGCTCCTCGAACGGCCGGTGGCCTATCGATTGGAAGGAGATGGAGCGGGTCATCCGCCTGTCCGTCAGGTTCCTGGACGACGTCATCGACGTGAATCCCTATCCCCTGCGAAACATCGCCGATATGGTCAAGAGCAACCGCAGGATAGGGCTAGGGGTCATGGGGTGGGCGGACATGCTGATACAGCTCGGCATCCCCTACAACAGTGAGGAAGCTTTAGAGCTGGCAGAGGAGGTGATGGGCTTCATCCGGCGCATTGGGCACGAGGAGTCGGCCGAGCTGGCTAGGGAGCGCGGACCTTTCCCCAACTGGCCAAACAGTATTTACAAAGATGGCCCACCGCTTCGCAACGCTACCGTCACAACCATCGCTCCTACCGGAACGATAAGCATCATAGCAGGGAGCACCTCTGGGATCGAGCCGTTATTCGCCATAGCCTACCGCCACATCGTCGGCGAGCGCCACCTGGCCTTCGTCAACCCCCACTTCGAGAAGGTCGCTCGGGAGAGGGGCTTTTACAGCGAGGAGCTAATGGACAAGGTAGCTCGCCAGGGGACGCTGCACGGGCTAGAAGAGGTGCCTGAGGACGTCCGCAGGGTCTTCGTGACAGCCCACGAGATAGCCCCTGAGTGGCACGTCCGGATGCAGGCTGCCTTCCAACGTTTTACAGACAACGCTGTTTCCAAGACCGTGAACCTGCCGAACTCCGCGACGGTGGAGGATGTAGCAGACGTATATACGATGGCCCACCGGCTCGGCTGTCTCGGCATCACCGTATTCCGGGACGGGTGCAAGGGCGAGCAGGTGCTGCACATAGGAGCGGCGGGCAAGAAGGGCGAGAAGCCGGCCAAAGAGCTGGAAACCGCGTCAACCATTGAGAAGAAGATTAAACCGCGGCCGCGGCTGGTCCACGGAGTGACCTATCGAGCTGAGACTCCGCTGGGCACCGCCTTCGTCACGGTGAACGAAAACGGGTCGAGAGAGCCGTTCGAGGTGTTTCTCAACGTTGGGAAGGCTGGAAGCGACACGGCCGCGGTATCTGAGGCCATGGGTCGGATGCTATCGCTGATCCTCCGCCTACCTTCGTCGCTCACTCCGACGGACCGGTTGAAAGAGATAACGAATCAATTGATGGGTATCGGTGGCGGCCGGCAGTTGGGCTTCGGCAAGAGCCGCGTGAGGTCGCTGCCGGACGCCGTTGCCCAGGTGCTGGCTGAGCATCTAGGTATGGTTGCTCCGGAGGCAGTTGAGGCGTGGAAAGATTCGTCGTCGGCTGATGATATGGCGAAAATTGGCGACCTGTGCCCTGAGTGCGGCTTAGCCAGCCTGGTATACGAAGAGGGCTGCCAAAAATGCTATAGCTGCGGCTTTTCCGAGTGCTAAAACAAAAGATGTATAAAGTAAAGCGGGTGGGAGCTAGCTCCCACCCGCTTTACAATGCTTGGAAAAGGATAATCTAAAGCAAATCCTTATATCAGCAGGTATGGCTCCTCCAGTAGTTGTCTCAGGCGTTGGAGGAACTTGGCGGCGGGGGCGCCGTCCAGGATGCGATGGTCGAAGGAAAGCGACAGAGTCATCATCGGCCGCAACTCCAGTTGGCCGCCCACCCCCACACCCTTCTCCACGATCCGCCCGACCCCCAGGATGGCGGACTCGGGTGGGTTTACGATGGGGGTAAAGGAGTCGATGCCAAACATGCCGAGGTTAGTGATGGTGAAGCTGCCTCCGGTGATGTCCGCCATGGAGAGCTTATCCTCGCGAGCCCGGGCCACTAGCTGTGACATCTCCTCGGAGATCTCAACGACAGATTTCCTGTCGGCGTCGCGGATCACCGGCACCACCAACCCATCGTCCACGGCAACAGCCACCCCCAGGTTGATCGGCTCAACAAGGTAAATGCCGCTGTCGGTCCATCGAGCGTTGAGATAAGGGTGTTCCTTCAGAGCTGCAGCGACTACCTTGACCAGGATGTCGTTGTAGGTGACGCGAAGGCCTTTGCCCTCCTGAAGAATCGAAAGGACTCGAGCTCGCCAGCGGATTATCTCGGTTGCGTCGACGTCGAGGTTCATGGTGAGGCGAGCCACCGTAGCGGTGGAGAGCGCCATTCTCTCCGCCGTCAATCTGCGCTTGCGGCTCAAGGGCACGAGCCTACCTGGAAGATCGAAGGCTGGTGGCTTCGGCGGAACCGCCTGCGCTGGAAAGGACATGGATTGGCTTAGTGCCGCTGCAAAGGCTCGAACATCCTCACCCTGGATGCGGCCTGCCGGGCCTGTACCCTTGACCTGCGAGAGGTCGACGCCCAGCTCACGGGCTATACGCCGAGCGGCAGGTGAGGCGCGTATTGGGCTTCGGCCGTCGGATGTTGCCGTGGCTACTCCCCGAACATCTGGCTCGGTGGCTGTTGCATCCGGCGCTACCCCTGCATCGCCAGTTTCCAGAAACGCCACCGTCTCTGTGACTGGGACGAACGCGCCTTCCCGCTGGACGATCTGTTTCAACACCCCAGAGGCCGGCGCGGTTATCTCGGTCGTCGCCTTATCGGTCTCTATCACCAGGATCGGTTCGTCTTTGGCGACCTCTTCACCCTCGGCCTTCAGCCACTTCTGGATGGTCGCCCCCTCCATGTCCAGCCCGAGGGTGGGCATTATTACCTTTTTGAGCATCCTTCCAAAACCTCACAGACGGCATCGATCAAGGTTTGTTCGTTAGGAAGGGCTGCGGCCTCTAGCACTGGTGACGACGGAAGAGGCACTGTCGTTCCAATTACCTTGATCGGTGCCTCCAAGTAATCGAAAGCCGCCTCGCCGACGACCCTGGCGATCTCAGAGCCGAAGCCGCAGCAGAGGCTCGACTCCTGGAATACTACCAGTCGGCCAGTCTTTTTCACCGACTCAGCAACGGTATCAAGGTCGAATGGCACCAACGTACGAGGGTCGATCACCTCGATATCGATCCCCTGCGATGCCAGCTTCTCAGAAGCAGCCATGGCTTTGTGTACCATCGCTGCCAATGCCACCACTGTTACGTGCCGCCCGCTTCGACGGATAACCGCTTGCCCGAACGGTATAGCGTAATCCCCAACGGGAACCGGCCCCTTTACCCTATAGAGCATCTTGTGCTCTATGAAGACGACGGGGTTGGGGTCGCGGATGGCGCTCTTCAGCAGCCCTTTGTAGTCGTATGGGGTGGAGGGAAGCACGACCTTCAACCCCGGCACGTGGGCGAACCAGGCTTCTAGACTCTGTGAGTGCGTAGGGCCGTCCCCTGCGGGGCCTCCGCCCCCCTCTGTGCGGATTACTACCGGAACGTTCTGCTTTCCGCCACTCATGTAGTGGGTCTTTGCGGCTACGTTGACTATGGGATCCATCGCCAGCGTGATGAAGTCTATGTAACTGATCTCTGCTATGGCGGGCACGCCTGCCAATGATGCCCCTATAGCCGCAGCAACGAAGCTGTTCTCTGATATCGGGGTATCGATGATGCGATTCGGCCCAAAGAGGTCTATCAACCCCTTGCTCACCCCGAACGGTCCGCCCCTGGGGCCGATATCCTCTCCCAACATGATCAGCCTGGGCTCTCGCTCCATCTCTTCCCGAAGCGCCTCGTTCAGCGCCTGCAGGGCTGATATCTGCCGGACTTCGCCAGCGGGCTCTTCTTTTTCCGGCCGATACTCGGGGGCGTAGAGACCGGAGAAAGCCTGTGATGGATCTGGATCGGGTGCGGACAGTGTATATGCCACAGCCTCTTCTATTCTCTGGGCAACTCCTGCCTCGAGGTCCTGCAGTTCAGGCTCCGACATAGCGCCGGATTCCAACAGGTAGCGCCGAAAGTTGGGTATGGGGTCACGCTGCTTCCACTGCTGAAGCTCTTCCCGACTTCTATAGCCGGTACCTGGGTCACCGGTGCTATGCCCAACCCATCGATATGTCTTGGCCTCGATGAGAGTTGGCCCTTGAGCTGAGCGTGCTCTCTCCGCAGCGTCGCGGACCGCCCGGTAGACCGCGAGAGGGTCCATACCGTCTACAATCACACCGGGTATCCCGTAAGCAGCCGCCCTGTCCGCCACATTCTTCACCCGCATGACGTTCTCTTGCTTGGTGAAAATCGCGTACTGGTTGTTTTCGCAGACGAAAAGGACGGGGAGGTCCCAGATAGCAGCGAGGTTGATCCCTTCGTGGAAGGTTCCCTGGTTGGATGCCCCATCCCCAAAAAAGGCGACGGATATGCGGCCGTTGCCGAGTGTTTTGGCTGCGAGCCCTCCGCCCACGGCCATAGTGATCGAAGCGCCGACGAGGGGAAACGCTCCCAACATCGCCTTATCGACATCGGCAATATGCATCGATCCGCCCTTCCCGCTGCAGAAGCCGCTGCTTTTCCCTGCAAGCTCGCCCATTGCCGCTAGGAGGTTCTCGCCTCGCGCAATAGCGTGGCCGTGGCCTCGGTGGGTGCTGGATATGTAATCATCATCCTCGATAGCTACGATGGTAGCGGCAGCTACCGCTTCCTGCCCAGTGGAGAGATGGCCTCGCCGCGGAAGCTGTCCAGCCTGGAACATCTCCTGCGCCCGCTCCTCGAAGGAACGGATAAGCAACATCTTGCGATAGATATCTCTAAGTTTCCCTTTGTCGGGAACCTGCTCCGTTTGCTCGGGATAGCCCATAGTGGCTGACACCCCCTCACCCTACTAACACTCTCATCCTCAGAGGGAAGAGTCGATTATTATTTGATTGGTTTCTACTCTCCTGATCCCCTACTAATCATGTGGCGGTAAAGCCTCGCCCCTTCTGCCCCAAAGGATTCCAGAAGCTGCTTCGGTGGCTTTTGGCCCTGTTCATAGTAATAACGTGCAGCCTCCCCCGCGATATAGGTACCGACGTAGGCGATAGTCATCTTCGGCGCTACAGCCAGGAAAGTTGGGAGGAGGCCGACGGCTAATCTAGCTGCCGTTCTCCAGACCAACCCACCCCCTATCACAGGGGACATCTCGGCCGCCACCTGTAGGGTTGGCGAAATATCCCGGCCATATATTGCCGCTAATCGCAATACCATCATAACCTGGTTTTTTGTCAAAACGAAGAAATCAGCGACACTTCCGGCCACCGAGCCGAAGAAGGGGATATTTGCCGGTAAATTGGCCGCAAAGGCGAATTGGGCATTGACCCGGCAGGTCTCGGCTACGATCTGATCTGCCACGATACGACGTGCAGCAGGCACCTTCCTCGCCAAGCTAGTCCGAAAATCAGGGATCGTTTCAAGCAACATCGGGACAAGCTTTTGTTGCACATCCGTGGCATCCGTCGCATCAACGAAGGCCATTCTCAGGTGCGAGACAAACGAAAAAGCCTTGAACGCGGCGTTCCTCAGATCTCGAGTATCTGGTATTTGATCTGCGTGGGTGAAAACCAAGATTATCGGTGTTTTTACTCTGCCGAAGAGTTGAGACAGCCGACGCCCGGTTTCTTGCAGATCTTGATCCAAACGCACGACCAAAACGATCAAATCCGACCCGTTAATGTGAGCCCATCGTGTTGGGGTAGAATCCAGTTCTACTATTTCAAAGGGGCCAAGGTTATCGTTATTACTAGGGCCCAGGAGAGCATTGACCAGGGAACGTTTACCCGACTCAGCTTCGCCGATAACGCAGAGGTCGATAGGTGCAGTTGCCTCTCTTTCGATCCCCTCCGGATTGAACTCTCGCACGACTTTCCAGAAGTCTCCCATAGCTGCTATGCCGCGGAACCTCATCGATCACCATCCTAAATGCCGCTAAACGTGGAAGGGGCTACGATGCCCCAGAAAATATTCTAGCACCGAATCTTGACAAACGGCAAAGTGGAAAGTAAACTGCCTTGAATTTCTCGGTTGCTCGTTCATGGAAACGCGTCGGGCAACGGGTATTCTTCCTCGGTGTTGCCGCCTCACTCTCACCGGGTGGCGATGGCAACGGCTGGCTTCTGGCAGTGTTTGGTTAAGGGTGTCAGCGAGTTCTAGTTTTAGTAAGGACTGCTCACAGTAGTCGTGTGCTTTTACAAATCAGGAAACGGCCATGCAACGGGGCTTGGCTTCAAGCTGGAAAGGGGTGGTGTTAGCCGCCGCGAAGGATGCAAAGGTTCCGGCCTGGAAGCTACAAAGGCCCGAGCGCTTGGGGTAGGCACCCAGAATTCCGAGTTGAACCCATACTGCCATAATGATTAAAGGAAAAAGAAGTGGAAGGATCAACGATAAGAAGAATACGTTTCCTGGCCATCGCCGTTGCAGCAGCAGCCTCCCTGTTAGTGGCAGTAGGTTGTGGAGGCCCAGGAGCAGCGCCGGTGGCAACCCAAGCCCCCGCTAAGGCTGCTGAGCCCACCAAGGCGCCAGCGGCTCCAGCCGCGACTACGCCAGCGGCAGCCGCCGAACCCGCTAAGGATGCAACACCTGCAGCATCTCAGCCTGCGGCTTCTGGTGCAGCCGTCGAGGTGAAACTTGGCCTAGTAACCCCGCTTTCCGGTGATGTCAAGACCTTTGGCGAATCCACCAAAAATGGCTTCGATCTGGCTGTCGAAGAAGCCAACAAAACCGGAAAGGTCAAGATTACTACGGTCGTTGCCGACGACAAGAACGATCCCACCGAAGGCGTCAATGCCTCGACCAAGTTGATCACCCAGGACTTGGTCAATGGGCTCATTGGCTCCGTGTCGTCCAAGGTTTCCATCCCAATCTCTGAGGTTGCGCAGTCCAACAAGGTCGTCATGATCAGCCCCACCTCCACCAACCCGAAGGTGACTGTGGATGGAAGCCGCAAGGATTACGTCTTCCGCGCCTGCTTCATCGACCCGTTCCAGGGCACAGTGATGGCCAAGTTCGCACTGAACACCCTGAAAGCCAAAACCGCTGCCGTCATGTACGACAAAGGTAACGACTACACAGTCGGTTTGGCCGAGTTCTTCAAGGAATCGTTCGAGAAGGGCGGTGGGCAGGTCGTCAGCATGGACTCCTACAGCAAGGATGACGTGGACTTCTCTGCCGTCTTGACCAAGATCGCATCGAGCAACCCTGACTTCCTGTTCCTGCCAGACTACTACAACAAGGTCAACCTGATTGCCAAGCAGGCTCGCGAGAAGGGTGTCAAGGCTGTCTTTGGCGGTGGAGATGGCTGGGACTCTGCCGATCTGGATGTCAAGGCTGTCGATGGTGGCTACTTCAGCAACCACTACAGCCCTGATGCTACTAGCGAAGAGGTCAAATCCTGGGTGACCAAGTATCGGGAAAAGTACAACACCGTTCCGGATGCTCTCGCCACGTTAGCTTACGATGCGACCAGACTGATGACCGAGGCTATCATCAAAGCTGGCAGCAACGATCCCTCGAAGATACGGGATGCGATGGCTACCATCGAGGGCTTCAAAGCCGTATCGGGCAGCATCAGCTTCGACAAGGATGGCAATCCTGTCAAAAGCGCCGTCGTGATCCAGGTGGTGGACGGCAAGCAGAAGTACGTGGAAACCGTTAATCCGTAGCGCGTGAACCCTAGAGGGGGGCTGATGCACCAGTCCCCCTCTTAGCATTAGGAGAGATCAATGGGGGATATCGGCTACCTGTCCCAACAGGTGGTCAACGGACTACAATTGGGATTTGTTTACGCCCTGATTGCATTGGGCTACACAATGGTTTACGGAATTATCCGTCTCATTAATTTCGCCCATGGCGACGTTTTCATGATAGGAGCCTTTATTGGGTTCTTTACCATCAACGCCTTAGTCGCATCGCCTCTAGGTCAATCGTCGCTGTGGATAGCTCTGATCCTGGCGATGGTGATCTGCGGAACGTTAGCGATAATCATAGAACGTCTCGCCTACCGCCCGCTGCGTGGGGCTCCCAGGATAGCATCATTGATTACCGCTATCGGTGTATCAATCTTCTTGGAGTACTTCACAAGCCTGAAGTTCGTCTTCGGCCCTAACATCCGAAGCTTTCCACGCCCATTCGAAGTCACGACGGTGTTTCAAATGGGTAGTCTCAACATCACAAACATCCAGGTTATCGTCTTCCTGGTGGCCATAGCAATGCTAGCAGGCCTGCAATACGTCGTTTACCGAACCAAAATGGGTATGGCGATGCGTGGCGTGTCTTACGACTTCGACACAGCCAAACTGATGGGTATCAACGTGGATGGTGTGGTTTCGTTCACCTTCGGCATCGGTGCCGCTCTGGCTGGTGCGGGGGGGATCCTTTACGCAATCGCTTACCCTCAGGTGCAGCCCTTTATGGGTATCATGCCGGGACTTAAAGCCTTCGTAGCAGCCGTGCTTGGCGGTATCGGTATCATCCCCGGTGCAATGCTTGGAGCGCTCATCATGGGGCAGGCTGAAGTGTTGACAGCCGCTTTCGTCTCGACTACCTGGAAGGATGCGGTAGCATTCGGCATCCTAATCGTAGTGCTGATGATCAAACCGACCGGCTTGCTTGGCAAGCGTGGCACTGATAAGGTTTAGGAGGCACAAGATGAAAAGCCGAGAATTTGCAGCCGTCATCGCTTTCGTAATAATCGCAACAGTTATCCACATCCTGATAACGATGCATTTGATCAACCCCTACTGGGAGCTGATCATCCAGTACGCCTGCCTGATTACAATAGCCGCGCTGGGTCTCAACATAATATATGGACTCAACGGCCAGTTCTCCCTGGGGCACATTGCATTTTACGGGGTTGGCGCCTATTCGGCTGCCATGGTCACCAAAGGGCTGCAGTGGGATAACCCTGCTGGCTTTGTAGTGGCAATTTTATTAGGGGGGGCAGTTGCCGCAACTGTGGCTTTCCTCATCGGACTCCCGATCTTGCGGCTTCGCTCCGACTATCTGGGGATAGCGACCCTGGGCTTTGGCATTATCGTTAAGGTCGCTTTCGACAATTCCGACGCCCTGAGCCCTATGTTCGGGGGTTCTCGAGGAATGACTGGAATCCCTAAACTGACCAGCTTCCCTTGGGTCGCGGCGGTAACCCTGCTCGCGGTGGTTCTAATGCGAAACCTAACCTATTCCACCCACGGTAGGGCTATCCTCTCGATCAGGGAGGACGAGATAGCGGCCAGCGCAATGGGCATCAACACTACGAAGTACAAGACTCTAGCCTTCGTGATGGGCTGTGTTTACGCCGGTGTTGCAGGCGCGCTATACGCACACCTGTACAAGTTCCTGCATCCCAGCAATTTCGACTTTCTCAAGTCGATCGACATGTTGTTGATAGTCGTGCTGGGAGGCCTTGGCAGCATAAGCGGTACTATCATCGCCGCTCTGGGTTGGACCTTCCTTCTAGAAGGGCTCAGGGTGATGCTTCCACAAGAGATAATGGATACTCGGTTCGTGATCTATCCGCTTATGCTGATACTGGTAATGTTGTTGAGGCCTAAGGGGCTCTTCGGGGGTATGGAGCTACCTTTCTTGAAGCCTCCGAAGGTAGAAAAGAGGGTTCGCAGTGTCACTACTAAAAGTTGAAAACTTGTCCATTCAGTTCGGCGGTTTGAAAGCTGTCAATAACATCTCATTCGACATCAAAGAGGGTGCGTTGGTGGGGCTGATTGGCCCTAACGGGGCTGGGAAAACCACCGTTTTCAACCTGGTAACCGGCCATTATCAACCGACCTCTGGTAATATTCTGTTCGCAGGGAAAAACGTAACCGGTGCAGCGCCCGACAAGATAACCCAATTGGGGATCGCCAGAACCTTCCAGAACATTCGCCTTTTCGGAAATTTAAGCGTCCTGGATAATGTGCGTATAGCGTTCCACTGTCGTGCGCGCCACAGTGTCATGGATGCGCTGCTCCGGCTGCCTGCCTTCCGATCAGAGGAAAAAGAGATAACGGAGAAAGCGCAAGAGCTACTGCAGATATTCAATCTGACCCACCGGCAGGATGAAAATGCTGGAAGCCTGCCTTATGGTGAACAGAGACGATTGGAGATCGCGCGAGCTCTGGCCACTCAGCCGCGGCTTCTGCTGCTGGATGAGCCAGCAGCAGGGATGAATCCGGCGGAAGCTAACACTTTGATGGAGTTGATCGGCTTTATCAGAAAGCAGTTCGGCCTCACCATTCTGCTCATCGAGCATCAGATGAAAGTGGTAATGGGGGTCTGCGAGAAGATCGTGGTGATGGACTTCGGAGAAGTTCTGGCAACAGGCACTCCTGCCGAGATACAGAGCAATCCGAAGGTAATCGAAGCCTATCTTGGGAAGGAAGTAGCATAAGTGCTCCTCGAAGTTGAAGATCTAAACGTATATTATGGGGCTATCCAAGCCCTGAAGGGGATCTCCTTCAACGTAGAGGAAGGGGAGATTGTAACCTTGATCGGCGCGAACGGGGCCGGTAAGAGCACCACCTTGAAGACGATCTCAGGCTTAGTGAGACCCAAAAGCGGTTCTATCAAGTTCCGCGGCAAGGAAATCACTACTACTGAGCCTCACAAAATCGTATCGGCCGGTGTGTCACACGTCCCGGAAGGTCGGCGAGTTTTCGCCAACCTTTCAGTCCGCGAAAACCTGCAGTTGGGTGCATTCACCGTAAATGACCGGAACAAGGTCTCTCGTAATATGGAAAGAGTGTTTGCTCGCTTTCCACGCCTGAAAGAGCGACTGAACCAGCCGGCGGGCACACTTTCCGGCGGCGAGCAACAGATGCTCGCAACCGGAAGGGGGCTGATGTCGGAACCCAAGCTGCTGCTGTTGGACGAACCTTCAATGGGGCTTGCCCCGATCCTCGTGCAGCAGATATTCGATATTATTCGCGAGATCAACCAGGCCGGTACCAGCATCCTCCTTGTGGAACAGAACGCATACATGGCGCTGAGCATAGCCTCCCGCGCTTATGTCTTGGAAACCGGCAAGGTCGTCTTGAGCGGCGAAGCCTCCAAGCTTCGGGATGACCCGAAAATACGGTCTGCTTACCTTGGAGACATGGTCAAGGCCGGAGAAGCAACAGCCGAAACCGGAATCGCCAGCCCCAACTAAAGCAAAAATGTGGCCGCAGCTCTCAGGTTGAGCGTATCCTCGTCGGGTTCATCATCCCGTTTACTCACGAGGCTACGCGCAGGCTGAAGACTGCGGCTACTTATTGCTGCTAACTCCTCAATCCTCTCCACCTACTGAAGGGGATGGTTCACACAAACAGCCAGATCGTGTGAACCATCCCTACTGAAGCAAAGCTTGGCATGAGAATTGCCCGCCAGAAGGCGCTCTAGGGGAATAATCCCCTAGGTATCTGGATAGTGGATTGAAGGTTGAGAGGTAAGTAGAATGGCGAAGCGGCTTTACGTTGGGAATCTCCCTTATGGAGTTGCCGACGATGACCTTAGGAATCTCTTTAGCCAGGCCGGCACTGTTGAAGAAGCAACCGTGATGACAGAAAGAGAGACTGGGCGGTCCCGAGGATTCGGCTTTGTTGAAATGTCCAATGACGCCGATGCAGAGAATGCCATCAGGATGTTTGATGGCTATACCATGGAGGGCCGCCAGCTTCGAGTCAATCCAGCAATGGAGCGTGAGGAAAGGGGAGCCGGCGGCTTCCGACGCGGGACGAGGGGTGGCTACTAGCCGCTCCGCCTAAAGCAGTCCTGAGTCCTGTGTCCTGAGTCCTAAAGAAGTTTTGAGTTCTGGGTTCTGAGCTATCGATTAAATCAGGACACAGGCACAAGGCATCAGAGCCCGGAGCTCAAGGCTCAGGGCTCAGCGGTCAGGGACTTGGGGGTTGGTTGGGGCGGCGCAGGGTCATACCTGCCTCGTGCATCAGGCTCTGATACGCCTCTTCCAGCTCGTCGTCGTAGGGATCCCCAACGTCATACACGATCTCCTGTA
>JBMNNU010000252.1:0-4967 GCA_050942695.1 Chloroflexota bacterium | reverse complement strand
AACTATGTGATAGCTGCCGCATGCGGGGATGCGCAGCATCGAGCCGATCGCGACAGGATATTATGAGCTTATGCTCATAATACTCCGGCGCAGAATCCATGTCAAGCGATTTCCGCATTCAGACAAAACCTGATTGGGCGAATTCGATCCTACTAGAATGAGACAATGAGAGGGAGACAAATAAGTGGCGCGCGGCTACGTGTTGCTGGATCAATCCGCGCACCACATATCCGCGCACCGCTAGAAACGAATGCCGGCGACTACCAGCTTTTCCTGGAAGCGACCTTTTCGCGATCGGCCGATCGGTGACGGCCTCTTATCCGCCCTGGACCCGAGGTACCATGACGATTTGGTCGGCTTCTGGGTCAAAGCGCTCCAACCGTTCGGCAGCAGAGCCGGGTTTCACCCTGAAAGCCGTGGCACCTTTGCTCTTTTGCTCTTCGAAGATCCGTTCTGCTTCACGCACAGCTTCCAGAGCTTCGATGTCGCCAGTAACCGCCTGCTTTTGGTCCCACATTACGGCGTTGTCACCCTGAGGCGACATAACTCTTAACATTCCCATCTTCCTACCTCCCCATGGAGCAGGCGAGGATGCCAGCCGCACCTTGCCTATACTCCAGATTGCGCCACCCTACTATTGACTGTTGATTATGAGCATAAGACCGTAACGCATTGTACATGCCCCCGATGTGCTGCGCGAATAGCGGGCCGATCAGCCTGAAACTACGTTGGCTTCGCGTAGATAGGAACCCTCGTTTCCTTCGATCATCAGCTTATGCATCAGCACTATATCCGGAACCGGCAAACGTTGGTAAGGCTGGAGACACAGCTTTGCGACGTACTCGCCCGATTCGTAGACTTCGACAGGCCGATTCCGGTCGGGAAATATCCAGTAGCTCCTATCTGCAACGTTGGGACTGTGAACCTTCAGACACCCATGTTCTGCCAACTGCCGGTACTCCTGCTCTGTCAGCATCTGTCGTAACAGCGATTGGGCCTTTAGGTCGGCTTCGGCCAGGCGTCGTGCCGTTGCTTCGGATTCACGTATTGTCTTAAACGAAGTATAGGAGGTACAGCACCAAGCCAGTATGGGCATAGAGACCACTATTACTAGAATTCCGGTCATAAAGGTCAATTCTGAGGACTGCATCAATTCATCACACCATGCGGAGGCCTACTCCCCGCTCCCCATCACGCTTTCGCATCGTTAGTCAGCTTTTCGTATCAGGTACTCCAGCACATGAGCATAACCCCAGCGTTTGGCCGCAGGGGCGGAAAAGCCAGCGAGAACGGCCTTGCGACCGGCCTACGGGATTCGAATACGCTGGTCGTTTTCAATCCGGTAAACCCATCTCGGATGCGCTCCAACTCGGATTGAGCCAACATGGTTGGGCAATCAAGGGGGGTGTTGAGCTGCACCTCGGTTGGAGAGATCCGCTGAGCGATCGCAGCGAGTTCGGCTGCAAAAGCCCTGTTTTCGGGGAGGAAAGTCGATTGGAGCGCTAGTCTACCATTATACTCAGCTCTGAACTGCTCTAAGCCGGCGAGAATCTCGTCTAGGCTGTAAGGGACGAAAGGGCGGTTGATTCGCTTGAACAGATCCTCGTTCGGGGCATCCAGCTTTGCTACGACAAGGTCGGCCTTTTTCAAATCTCTCCGTACGTCGTCCCTCGGAATTAGTGACGAATTGGTTAGCACGGCTACAGGTAGTTTCAACAGCGATTTAACCAGATCAATCGCCTCGCCTAAATTAGAGGCGAGGGTTGGCTCGCCCATACCGGAAAAGACAACGTAATCGGCATCGAATGGTATCTCTCTCTCCAGGATCGCCTGAATCCAGGTGTTTCCCACGAACTGGCGCCTCCTGCTAATTCCGTGGGTGCGCTTGGAAGTATTGCAGTAGACGCAGTCGAAGGAGCAGAATTTGCGTTGAGACGCCACCATATCTACTCCCAGCACCCTGCCGAACTGTGCTGTCTCAACAGGGCCGTAGATGGTTCTCATTCTTCCTAAACTCCTTTTGATACCGGAGACTCCGCGAATTGATCGCGGAGTCTTTCAACTTCGCTTTGAGCTGCTTTTTCTTGAATTCTGGATAGTAACGCGGGCTATGGTTTTTTCATACAGAGAACGGTAGCGGGCTCGCCAAACTCGGACACATCCTCGTCGATACTAGGTTGAAGGATTGCCGGATCCTGGCTTGCGAGTCGTTGGCCCACAAGTAGGCCCGCCAGATTTTCCTCCACTGCAACCTCATTGAGTGGTGCAAGCCCCTCGATCAATGCAGGTCGAGCAGGAGGTTTGCCGTTGCACGAACCGCAAGGTTCAGAGCCAAGCATCGGAGACGCGCAGTAAGCTCTTGGCCGCCTCCAGCAGGGCTTGGCGTGAAGATCGCGAGAGCCAGTACAGCGGATGGAAGGGCAGCGATCGTTTAGCCAACAGGGGTAAAGACGCAAGTAAGCATGGACGCCGGATAGATTCAACCCCCATTTATCGATCAGGTGTCTGATGAAGAGCAACCGCTGCAGGTCGGCGTCTGTGTAACAGCGATGGCCTCTGCGCCTGGCAGGGCTTAGAAGCCCGTGACGTTCCCAGACGCGTAATGTCTCTGGATGAACATCCAGTAGCTCGGAAACGGTACCTATACTGTAAAGTGGTCTATCTCTCATTTGGCATTACCTCAATGTGTAAACATGCTATAACCTCAACTCCTGGAATGTCAATAAACTCAATAAATCATTTGAGGTATGGGCGTTGAATGGATAGGGCATGGTTCACGGCTTAAAAACTATTTACAGCGCATGTGTAATCCGTGCGGACGTAAACGCCCCCTCTCGACACGGCTGGCCACAGTCGTGTTTACCGAATCTGAGCATCTGAAACATCTGCTTGAGCGACGACCTGGCGAAGGAGTAAGCATGGTGGCCTCTAACGATTTAGTAGAACGCTTTCAAGTTCAATAGAATGATTTAACCCCATATCTCATGAATATATTGACACGGCAAAGCCTGAATAATAACGTGTAATTGTGTGATACAGGCGATATATGGCCTCTAATAGGCATGGCGAACCTCAATGGATTAGTAAAGCTTTGGTGCCTTCAAAGAAACGTTTTAGCTTCAAATTGCGAGTCACTGGGCATTCTACTGCGTTAAATGCCCTAATCGGACGGTTGATGTGTTTAGCGGCCTTGTTTCCGCTCGCGATTGCGTAGGTTGATCAATACTTGGAGGTACCCAGCCCCACCACCGGGCAATATGTTCGAGTGAAAGCCCAACTGCATAGGTAGGATGGTTAAGCATGATTACAGTTGACAAAGTCGAAAAGGGAACCCAGGGAAAGGTGACTCAGGGAGTTGCCGCTCCCGCTAAGCAGCAGCCATATTTCTACCATCTGGACAGGATTCCCCTGGCCGAGGATAGAGCGCGGAGGTTCCTGGAATCCTTCGCTGCCGTCCTGAGACACTCTAACTACAAACCCGCGCTGGAGCTGTACGCACGAAACATGGCCCACTGCGGACGGTGCGCTACCACCTGTCCGGTGTATCAGGCATCCGGAGACCCGCAGGACATCCCGTGCCATCGCTCGCAGCAGATAGTGGATATTTACAAACGCTACTTCACGGTAGGCGGTTGGCTCCGCGCCAAGTTCATCGGCGATGACCCGTTGACCAACGAGAAGGTCGATCAGATCGCCGAATCGCTGTACCGCTGTACAGCCTGCCGCCGCTGCTCGATCGAGTGTCCGATGGGATTGGACCACGGGCTGATAACGCACTTCGGCAGGTACGTACTGAGCGAAGCCGGGATCGAGCCTAAGGGGTTGGTAGTCTCGGTTCGGGAGCAGCTTGAGGGCAAAACCCGCAACACATCAGGCGTGCCGCTTCCGGCCCTCATCGATTCGCTCCAATTCCTCGAGGAGGATTTCGAGGATATGAAGGGCGCAAAGATCCAATTCCCGCTGGACAAGAAGGACGCAGAGTACGTCTTCTTTACGCCCGTGAGCGACTATCTAATGGAAGCCGAGACGCTGATGGGCATCGCCGCGGTGCTGACGGCGGCGGGCGTAAGCTGGTCTATAGGCACAAAGGCCTACGACGCGCGGAGGCTCAACGGGAGGAAGATCCTGATCGGAGAGTGCGGCCACGCCTCTCGTGCGTCCAAGGCTTTCATGCCTACCTTCAATGAAGGCCCTGATATCCCTGTGGTCAACATCATGGAGCTTACCTACGAGCTCTTCAGGGCAGGAAAGCTGGATCTCGATCCGAACGTCGTCACCGAGAAGGTGACCTATCACGATCCATGCAACATCGCCCGCTCCGGGTGGATCATCGACCAGCCACGCGCAATCCTGCGATCGTTCGTCAAGGACTTCGTGGAGATGACCCCCAATGGGCGCGAGAACTACTGCTGCGGCGGCGGTGGAGGCACCGTATCGCTCGATGAGCTTCACAAGTTCCGGATGGAGATTGGCGGCAAGACCAAGGCCGAACAGGTTCGTGCGACCGGGGCGCAAATCCTGGTAGCACCCTGCGCCAACTGCAAGAAGCAGTTGCGGGAACTGATGCAGTATCACAAAGTGCCGGTCGAAGTGGTTGGCCTCCACGACCTGATCTTGCGAGCCATTCGTATGCCCAAAAAGTTAGATAGCCGGCCGAGAGCAAGGGTCGTGTCCAAAAGCCTCGTGCCAGCTAGATCTGGGGTTTGAAAGGGGCAATGGATGTGGATCCAATTCTCTCGTTTCTCATAGGCCCACTGCTTACCTTTGCGGTGGTGATCCTGATACTTGGTCTGCTTCGCCAGGCTGTCCTCTCTCTCTGGGCGCTGGCCGACGCAGCAAGAAAGGCCGGCGATCGCAATATCCCGGTCGGCCAGGTGATATGCAGCACGGCGAGCTGGGTGTTTCCGGTCACTCGCCTGCATCGAAGCTTGCCGGTATTCAGCTTCGCGTCCTTCACCTTCCACGCG
>JBMNNU010000251.1:0-4980 GCA_050942695.1 Chloroflexota bacterium | reverse complement strand
CTAGCACCGCTCTGGAGAAGTCGGTAAGCATCTTGGCTATGCCCGACTCACCGATGAGGTCGCCGGTGAGAATATATAAAGGCATAGCGATCAGCGGGAAGCTGTTGAGGCCCTGAAATGCAGCCATGCTTACGTTTTCCAGTGTGAATACACCGGTCACGCTGGTTAACAAGATCGTACCGATCCCTAAGCAGACGACGATTTCCACACCTAACAGAAGTAGGACGACGGTAATGAGCAAGCTTATGGCGACGCCTAGATCCATCTTATCCCTCCTATTAACAGTTGCTGTAGCATCATTCCGACACCTCTGTTTGTAGGGTGATGGAATCACCGCGCCTGTAAGCTGCGATGGTGGTAGCCATCCTCTGGATCACTCTAAAGAGCACGAGAGACCATGCGACCGGAATGGCTGCTGTAGCGAGGATCATCGGCAGTTCGATTCCTAGCATCTGCTGGTCGTAGCGGATGTTCATCTCCAGCATGGGGAACGAGTAGTAAATTACGGCGGTTGCCAGGATGATGAAACACACGTCTCCCAGTAAGAAAGAGCAGAAAAGCTGCGTGCGGTTCATCCTGACGCGGAATAGATCTACGCATAGGTGTGCTCTCTTCTTGACTCCCCGTGCCATGGCGACATAGCTCATCCAGACAAAAGCATAGAGTGCCGTTTCCTCACCCCAGGCCGAGGCACTATGGAAGAAATAGCGCCGGATGACCTCCACCACTATGATGAGAGCGCAGTACATGTATAGCCCGAACTGGAGCCAGTACTCGAGGTTTTCATCGAGCCAGTTTAAAGCCCTGGTTAGCTGTTTCATGCTTCACGGTCTCCTATTGGAAAAGGCAGGGGTCGACGCGTTCGCGCCGACCCTGTGCTTGTATTACTTCCACCACTTCTTAGGCTCTGGTTTCTCGTCGGAGACAACGATCTTGTTAACCGTCTCGTACTCCTTCTTGCCGAACTTGTCGACCAATGGCTGCAGTATTGCCTTGTTTTTCTCGAAAGACATGAAGTCTATCCATTCCTTTCGTTCTGCATCAGTAAGGAATACGAGAGTTGCCCCTGATTTCTTCCAAATAGAGTCCGCGACGGCGTCTTTGGCCGAGCCCACCTGCTTGCTGTGGAGATCGTCCCAGATCTTTTGGATCCAGACCTGAGTGTCGTAAGCAGCCTCCATTATTTGATCCTTGACATCATCTGGAAGGGTTTGGAACCATCGAGTGTTTAGCCAGGTACTATCAAAGTTGTACATGAAGTCAGTGTCGATCAACTGGCCGCACACTTCATGAATGTTGGCATCGGCTAACGATGCTGCACCAACGTGGAGTCCATCGATGGCGCCCTCTTTCATAGCCGTGTAGACCTCACCCCAGGCTATTGGTGTTGGGTTGGCGGGCAGGATATTGAAAGCCTCTTGCTCCATCTTGGATCCAGTGACGCGGATCTTGAGGCCGGATAGCTGCTCGGGCTTGCGGATCTCGGCCGGCAGACCCTTACGGACGGCAATCTTTCGTAGTTGGGGGGACGTGGCGACCGGGAATGCGCCCTGATCTGCGCTGGCTTTGCGAACTACGTCGTTGAACTCCTTGCTGTAGAGAAGTTTCCAGGCGTTCTCGATAGGACCGATCTGGTAGGGGAAGTCGCATACATTCCAGACCGGTATGTATGCGGCCATATTCTGGGTGGTGAAATTGCCTGCTTGGATCACACCCTGCTGCGTCTTCTGACCAAGCTCGAGTTGTCCTCCGAGACTGCCTCCTTCGTGCAGGATAACCTGTACTCGGCCGTTCGTCTTCTTCTCGACGTTCTCTTTAAACTCCCAGGAACCTAAATTCCAGAGCGTGCACTTGGCTACCGGGCCGTCCGGCCAGCGGTTTGGTACGCCCTCAATAGCAAAGTTTAGTTTGAACTCGCCGGCCTTGACAGCCTCCTTAGAGGCCTGCTCCGCAGCCTTTGCCTCGACGGCCGCCTTGGTTGGTGCGGGTGCCGATTGTGCTGTTGGGGCTGATTGCTGACCGCCCGAAGAGCAGCTTACCAGTCCACCGAAGGCCGCCGTGAAACCGAAGGCCCCTACAATTTTGTTAAACTCACGCCTCGTCAATAGTCGCCCTGCATCGCGTTGCTTGCTCACTGTTTTCCTCCATCTGCTGTTGTAATAGCCACTTTTATGACTTCTAATTTCCATTGAAGTCGATGTGGATCGATAGAGACCAAGTGTATTGAACGCCAAGTGCAAAAGGACAACCTCTTTTACTTAGTCGATCATCTCCTTTCCTAACAAACCAATTGATTGGGTAGTGGAAGCGACAGTCGCTGCCTTCACCGCACGAATCTGATTGGTGTTGAGTCCTGGACCCTCACCCCTTCTCCTAGCTCTGTTGGAGACACCAAGTCCACTCTCTCTACGTAGGGGGAGAGGTGTGACACGAGCGAGCACAGCGTCACGGGGGTGAGGGCTATAAACTCTCCCCGCTTCCTCTACCGCGCCAGCCGAGCTCCATTGATATTCGCCTACTGTACTCCACCACGAGGTCTGCTAGAAAAATGGTGTACTCGGGCTTATAACGGTAGCTCGGTCCAGAGAGGCTCACAGATGCCACCACCTCTCCAGAGTGGTTGAAAACAGGCGCTGCCACCGCGGAGAGATCGATATCCATCTCGCCGAAGGCGGTCGCGTAGCCCACCTCTGCCACCTCAGACAGCACACCGTTTAGTTCTTCCACATTAGTAATCGTGGTTTCGGTTATCCTGGGGAAACGGCCCTCGGCGTCGGCGATGGAGCGGATGAGCTCGTCGCGCTCCGCCTGTGAGTGGAAGGCGAGGAGCACCTTGCCATGTGCGGTGGCGTGGAGAGGTATGCGCCGGCCGACCCAACTGACGTACCGGCAAGGGCGCGGCGATGATGCCTGTTCGATCACCACGGCCTCGTGGCCGGCGAGCACAGCCAGGTTGGCCGTTTCTTCGCCCTTCTGGACCATGTCGCGCATGATGGGCTGCGCCACCGCTCGGATGTCCAGCTCAAGGAGGACGAGGCCCGCCCGCTCCACTAACGAGAAGCCCAGGCGGTATCTTCCAGTTGTCGGATTGAGACGCAGGAAACCCGCGGCGGCCAACGTGCCGACGAGCCGAGACATAGAGCTGGGGTGGATTCCGTAGAGGCGCGCCAGCTCGTTGACCCCGAACTCGGGGCGCTCCCGCGAGAAGCTGTTGAGGACAGCCAGAGCGCGCTTGACCGACCCGACCTCACCGGACCTGCCGTCGGATGGGTTTGCCGCTTCGTTACCCCGCATCGGCCCCAGCCCTCCGAATGGCGTTGCGTAATACGCAATACCATTGTTCTATCGCCAACGAGTTCAATTTAGCACAACGTTGGGGGTGTGTCAACAACTAGGTTATACAAAAAAAGCGGGTGAGGCTTTTGGGACCTCACCCGCTTTTGGTTCATTTACTTACGCCGCTACTGCGGGCTCCTGCACCTTTACGGGGTTTGCCCCGGGCGTTCGCCGGAAGGCCAACCGGCCGTTCTCCACGTCCACGGTGATCCGGTCACCCTCTTGGAACTCCTGGCTCAGGACACTCCTCGCCAGGCTGTTCTCGATCTCACGCTGGATCAGCCGCCTCAGCGGTCGAGCGCCGTAGTCACGGTCGAAGCCGTGCTCCACCAGCCACTCCCTGGCCGCATCGCTCAATTCCAGCGTCATGGAGCGCTCAGCCAGCCGATCTCGCAGGTCGCGTAACATTTTCTCCACGATCTGCTCCAACTGCTCACGACCCAGGCTGTGGAAGACGATGATCTCGTCGATCCTGTTCAGGAACTCCGGCCTGAAGGTGCGCTTCAGCGCCCCCAGGATCTCCGCTTTCACCCTCTCCTCGTGGGCTGAGTACTCCTGCTCGTCGTTCTGCGTGGCGAAGCCGATCTGGCCGCCCCGCATCACGGCGTTGCCGGTGCCTACGTTGGAGGTCATGATCAGCACCGTGTTCCTGAAGTCCACAGTCCTACCCTGGCCGTCGGTCAGCCGCCCGTCCTCAAGGATCTGGAGAAGGGCGTTGAAGACGTCCGGGTGCGCCTTCTCGATCTCGTCGAACAGCACCACCTGGTAAGGCCGGCGTCTCACCGCCTCGGTCAACTGGCCGCCCTGGTCGTACCCAACGTAGCCCGGGGGCGCGCCGAACAGCCTGGAGACCGTGTGTGACTCCATGTACTCGCTCATGTCGAGCCGCAGCATCGAATCCTCGTCGTCGAACAGGAACTCAGCCAGTGCTCTGGCAAGCTCGGTCTTACCGACGCCGGTAGGCCCAAGGAACAGGAAGGAGCCTATCGGCCTGCGCGGGTCGGCGAGACCCGACCGCGACCGCCTGATGGCGTCGGCCACTGCGACGATGGCTTCATCCTGGCTGACAACTCGCTCGTGGAGCGCCTCTTCCAGGTGAAGGAGCTTCTCCGCCTCCTCAGCGTAGATCTGGGAGGCTGGAATCCCGGTCGCCTGTGCCACTACTTCGGCCACATCCTTCGCCGTGACCACCGTGGCGGCATCCTGGCCGGAGCCCTCCTGAGTCCCAAGCTCCTTCTCAAGACTCAACCTCTCCTGGCGGGCTTTCGCCGCCGCCTCGTAATCGCGAGCTTGCCACGCCTGCTCCTCCTCCTGGAGCAGCGCGCGGATTCTGGACCGCTTCTCCCTCTCCTCCGGCTTCATGTCGACGCCGAAGCGGCGTAGCCGCACCTTGCTCGCGGCCTCGTCCATCAGATCGATAGCCTTGTCCGGCAGGTAGCGACCGGTGATGTAGCGGTCCGACAGGTTGACGGCCGCTTCGAGCGCCTCGTCCTCGATCCTGAGACCGTGGTGCTTCTCGTAGCGCTCCCGCAGCCCCTCCAGGATACCCAGGGTGGCCTCTAGGTCCGGCTCGTCCACGTAGACCGGCTGGAATCGTCGCTCGAGCGCCGGGTCGTGCTCTACATGCTCCCGGTACTCGTCCAG
>JBMNNU010000250.1:0-5006 GCA_050942695.1 Chloroflexota bacterium | reverse complement strand
CAGGAGCGCAATCAGCGGTGGCATAACCACCTTGCCAATGAGCCTGACCTTGCGTCGCGAGCTGGCTCGCAGCTTTAGTTCCAGGTTACTGAACCGTTTTTCGTTCATTATTTATCTCCTTAATGATTACTTTATCGCCGCCAGGCCAGATTTCACCTTCGTTTCCACCAGCCCTTCGAGACGGCGGTCTCGGATGCCCTACGTCGAGCATCCGGCGATCCCAATTACTGACCCCTGCATAGGTATCTAAAGACGGGTCCAGGGCACTCAACGCGAGCGAGCACAGCGTTGAGGCCTGGCGGGGTTTGGGGTGCCCCCAATAATTTATTTACTTATGCAAGGGTCAATAGCCATCGGCGTTCACGAACCATCTCAACTGCTCGATCCACTTTTCCACGTCCGCTCTATCCTGTGCATCGGGCATAATCGACAGGTAGGCTTCGTAATCGGCTATCGCCTCCATTGAATGCCCCTTCACCGCATTGAGGACACCCCTAGCCCTGTGCGCAGAAGCTGCTATAGCATCATCCTGTGGAGCATCGGCATCGAGTACGGCTGAGAGGTCTTGGATCGCCAAATCCCACTGCTCGTTCCAAATCCTGGCTATTCCTCTACCCAGTAAGCTTGCTCGGTGTTGAGGCATCAGTTCCAAGGCCTTTGTGTAGTCCTCAATTGCCTCGTCATACTGGTCGATGCGATTGTGGATGTCGGCGCGCCAGTAGTAGAGATTGCCCGTATCTGGGGACGCCTGAATGGCGAGCGTCAGATGCTCGATTGCCTTCTCCATCTTCCCGGCCAAGCGCGCTGCCATCGCCTCTTCGAACTGTACCCGGCCTGCCCAATCGGCCAACTGCATCGGGTTTGTCGATACCCATCCGAGCATTTGCTGCCGCTGGTCAAACAGGCCTACGATCAGCGTCAGGACCTTGACCTCGGAGCTCGGCTTGTACGTGATCTCCAAGTTTGCTCGGCCTGTGCCCGAGCCGATAGCCATGGTTTGCGTTGCGGTATCGCTGGACTTTTCTGCGTTGTCCTCGAAGAGGAAGAGCCCCACGTATCCGTAGGGTGAACTCCTAAGGGTGTAGTTCACCTGGACTTTGAATCGCATCGAACCGGATGGGCTATTGGCGCCCTCTGCGACCGCGGAGAGACGCAATACCTGCAGTCGGTCTGGCGATGCCGCCATCGCTGTGTTGCTGGGCCCGAGTACGATAATCAGCACTATGGGTAGAAGCAGCCTCCCAAGGGTTCGCACAAGACTAGTTCCCATAAGATTTCAACCTCTCACGATCACTAGTGCAGCATCAATCCAAGCATCAGCCGCGCTGCTGCTTGGGCTTGCCGCAGACACGCATGGGTCCAGGTAGACATCCAGATCCGGCCTCTCCTCGTGGCCATAACCCCCAGGATCAGCATGCCGGTGACGCTCCAGAGCAGCGAGTTCCAGGGGCCTTTGCTGCTTGACTGGGGCGGACCGAAGATTGGTCCGGCGATCTCGCCCTCTGCATTGGGCGCGATCGTCTGGTCCGGCATTAGAGGCAATGCCAGGTCGGGCCATAACCCCATTGGATCGATATTTACGAAGGATTTGAATATCTCCCTCGCTTCATCAGAGAACAGCAGGGGGCCACCCCATGCTCGGGCACCTGCCGACAATCTCGACTCATCGACTAGCGTTTTTTGCCATGGCATCTGGAGTTGATCGAATTCAGGCCAATTCGATGGCAGACTAACCTTGATATTCGATTTGAATGGCTGGTACCCATACAAACCGCTCGTCTGAACCATCTGGAAGCGGGTGCTGAGTTGGTGGTACGTCGACTCACCATCCGAGCTGCCTTCCGACCCAGGTGTTCCCGGCTTCGGCGTTGGGATGGGCGTGGGCGTGGCATTCACACCCGCGAATCCCGCTTCAGCGCTGCTATCGCCAGCCGCTGTCATGTTGAACTCGAAGGAGTTCGTTACGCTGGCGTTTTCGCTGCCGGGGTTCGCCGCGTACCCAACCTGTATGTTCATCACCGCATCGCCGGTTGTGAAACCCCGGCTTGTAGCGTCCCCAGACTGCGCACGGATATCTGCCACCCTGTCGAGAAGCTGCAGGATTTCCTCGGGAAGAGCGTTGTCCTCCTCTTCTGGGATGGGTTGCAGTTCGAGAAGGGAGTTGCTTACCGGCGGCAGCACCACATTCATCTCTCCGTCGCTGTTGCTGACGGCGTGCTGAGCCGAGGCGATCTGCACCGAAGATGTGTGGCCGAAGGCGGTAGCGTCGCCGCCCCTAGCTATAGAAGATTCAGCCATCGATCCGCTATCGTTCGGCTCTCCCGATCCATCCGATTCGGATGACCCTGTGCCGGAGTCACCATCCTCGTTGGATGGCGGGGCGGATTCGCCACCCACCGCGTCAGCTTCCCCAGAGCCGCCGAAGACCTTGGCTAGCCCAGATGATGCGAATGCGGCTCCAATGTTCTCGATGATGGTGTGGAAGCGCACGTGGATAATTATGTCTGCATAGTTCGAGCCCTCAATATCCACCGCTGCCTGAGCCGCCATGTTGACCTGATTCTGGACGTCGAGTCCGACCGCATCAGCGGAACCGCTGGTAGCAGCCCATACACCGCTTGATGGATCGTCACTGTTATCGTCTGCTGTCGCTTCAGCGTTGCCTGAGGTTGCCATGCCAACGGCGACGTTGGTTATCCGAGCAAAGAGATTGATGAAAATGTTGATGGGATTGTAGTTATCACCCTCTACCTTTACAGATGCCGAACTGCTGAGGTCTACGTTGTTGTCGATTTCGGCGCCAGTTGCCTGGACATCTCCGCTGGACGCCACGGTAGTGGTGGAAGATGCGTCGGATCCCGAGGAAGCTGCTCCATCGTTAGATGCAGTAGCATTGCCCGTAAGCGCCGATGCCCAACCGAAGTTGAATATCTCGGTGATGGACTCGATCACGACCTGGATCAGGCCGTGGTTCTCGCCGCCGATCTTCACGTTTACGTCGGCGCTGGTATTCACGACATTCTGAGCCACCAGTCCGGTGGCATCTGCCGACCCGCTGGATGCATTGAAAACATCGCTTACAGGCGGAGAGCTAGACTCTGGCGAGACGGTCGGTGTCGAGTCCGGTAAAGGCTCTATCTTCGTAGGAGTGGGAGGGCAGTTGCTCCCTGTACATGCTCCATCGGAGGCGGCTAACCCCTCAGCGTAGTTCTCTATGGTGACGTTCCCGGTATGCTGCACGGTCAATGTTCCAGTTGCATCGGGAACAGGTGTGGCAGTCGTCTCGATGCTGACGGTTTCGTTGTTTTGGATCTGGAGTCCAACGGTGGAAACGGGATCGCTGGTGGCTCCTGCTACTGTACCGGCAGTAGCCTGACTTGGACCGGGGGTGCCGATAGGTATAGGCGGGCCATTGGCCGCCAGGCTATCACCGGAAATAGCGACCGCTGTGCCGACCTCGACGATCTCCACCTGATTCACGGACTCAATCTGGATGTCGCCGCTGTTTGTCCCCTCGACCAGCACACCAGCCGAGGTAACGTTGTTTACGATACTCTGCGACTGAATCCCTATTGCCGTCGCATCGCCGGATGATGCCGATGTCTGGCCGGACAGAGCGACTCCTGCATTCGTTCCGTTCGGTTCGGGCGAGGGCGTTAGCGCCACTGCCATCCCGCTTTTTGCCTCTGCGCTTCCCGTCCTTTCTATAGTAGTGGACGCCTCGTTTTCGACGGTGACCGAGCCGCTTCCGCCGCCTGTGATCCCCGCCGATACCTGAATATTGATCTGTCCAGTTTGTGACTCTCCAGCTTGTGCAGAGGCGTCGCCACTTTGAGCGGAGACGTTGGGTGCTGCGGGCACCTGCGTGTCTGCAGCGGCCTCCGGCTCAGATGCTGGATCGGCGGTCTCTGTTGCGCTATCATCGCTGTTCTGTTCGCCAGTGCCGGCGCTGTCGTTCGTTGAGTTCGATGATTCGGGCTGGCTCGCATCTTCAGGGGCGTCGCCACCCTGATCATCGGTCTCGGTAGATGTTTGATCAGGCTGGTTGTGAGAATCTGCCGGATCGGTTTGTGTATCGCTGCTCTGCCCACCAGATGGCTGGTCGGACATGGTTGTTGTCTGCTCTGGGGACTGCAATGTCGTGTCTGACGGTGCAGCAGTCGTTGATTCGCTATTCGATGGTTGATCAGCCGTTTGGTCGTTTCCAGTCGATGGTGATGTGGCTTGATTGTCAGTTTGGGCGGCTTCTTGCGCCGGTTGATCTGCCGGTGTATCCGCTGCCGGTTCAGAAGCTGTACAGGGCTCGGAAGAGCTCTCAGCAGATTGCGTGTTACTCGAGTCTTGCGAAGGGGAGCTAGATGTGCTTGGCGCATCTGAAGAGCCGCTGCTGGGAGCCGAAACCTGCTCTGTCGCGGCCTCAGTTCCCCCCGTCGCCTCGGACACAGCGACGGCACCGGATAGTGGGCTTAAGGCTAGTGTGACGGCTAACAGGATCGATAGGATAGAGCGCAGGCGCCGTCGGGACCGCGCCGAAGTCAGCCTGGTCGGTTTGCGAACGGTGAGAAACCTCATCTTTTTGCTCCGATCGTTGCCCTCGTCACGCCGTTTTCGTTGACGATTTGGACGGAGATGGTGGAGTTTTGGGCCGACACGGTCAGGCTGGAGCTTTGCCGGCCGAGATTGGGCTGGGATTGTGGCAAGACGGTGACGGTTAGGTCGGCACAGCCATCCGATCTGCTGGTGAGCTTGGTCTTGAAGCTGCGGCCGTTGATCAACTGCTCGATTGCTCGCTCAGTCTCTGGGTCCGGCCCTCCGCATAGCAGAAAGGTGGCGATGAGATTGGAAGAGCTCCTCGCCTCCGGCACGCTCTCGGGCGTGGGGGTGGGCGGCTCTTCTACCTTAGTAGGCTTTGGTGCCGGTAATGAATCACCGATCGTTGCCCTCGTCACGCCGTTTTCGTTGACGATTTGGACGGAGATGGTGGAGTTTTGGGCCGACACGGTCAG
>JBMNNU010000249.1:0-5015 GCA_050942695.1 Chloroflexota bacterium | reverse complement strand
GTGAGGCCCGTAGCTGCTCACCGCGGCCAACCGGCCTGTGCGGCACTGCCCGACCTCCCCGCCCAACCTGTCCACGTGGCAATGGCGCGGGCAGAGGTCGCATCGGGCTAGCCTGCGAACCGCTTCCTCAGCCCGTTTGACAAGCTCCCCCGTCTTCCAGAGTCGAACATAGGATGCTGCCATTATCGTTCACCTAGTGCAACATTTATTAAGTAGCCCATTTGTACAGCAGTCCCACAGATTGCACAGAGATCTCAGATTAGCTAAAGGCATTTTACAAACAATTGTGTAATCTGTGAAAGATGTCGAAGTAAAGCCCGACGCTAAAGCGATCGGGCTGAGAAAACAAATCCCCTCTGGGGCTAGCGTCCCAGCCCGCAGGGCTTCGTCTTTTCAGCGCGGTCGCTTCAGCGCCGCGCTCTCAACCTCACCAATCGGCTTTACCAACTTCGGGATGGACTCACCAGCAGGATATCAGCATATTCGGGTTCGATTCTTGCATCCAAATTTATCCTGAACCATAGCTGGTTCGCATCTAAGCATTCGAAGGAGATCCAACCGTTGAGCAGGGTAACGCTTGGCTTTGCCAACGCATCTTGTCGCCATTGCGCTCGCGTCGTCACCAATTCCCTCCAGCAGGTCGATGGCGTCCTTACAGTGCAGGTGGACCAGGTGGGACGTAGGGTAATGGTTCATTACGATCCCTCGCGCGTATCCATAGGCACCCTCCAATCGATGATGGAGGGTTCAGGCTACTCCACCCGGTTGATAGGTTGATCCGAGCTACCCCGGCCATCAGGCCGGGGTAGCTGCCCCGGACTCCCCGAAGTTGGCCCCGATCCTGCTGACATACATCTCCGCTGTTGATGAACCCCGAGAGGTTTCCAAAGGGTGTCAAACTTAGATTGGAGATCGAGGCGCGTTACCCGCAGGGCGTTAATGGGACTGCTGGGCGGCGTGGGGCTAGGGCTGGTCGCAAAAGGGCTGACTGCACCGGAAGCGCAGGTCATCCCCAACCTCCAGGAGTTGGTTGCTGCCTTCAGGGGAGAGCCAACCGATAGCGTTCCCGTGGCCGGTGCCCCATACGCACGCGTAGCCGTGGGATACCTCCCAGCGGCCACAAGCTACAGTAGCGACTTCCCTTACGATCCCTCTGAACGATATCCCGAGTATCCACACAACTACCCCATTTCCAGCCGATCCAATGAGGGGTATCACCTGTTGCGGACTGCGCTGCAGGCCTGGAATCCAGATGGTTTTGGGGAACCTGCCTGGAACCCACTGTCAAACAGCATCCAGCCGGGAGATACCGTGGCTATCAAGCCAAACCTCGTGTGGGAGTCCGGCTGGAGCGAGACGCGGTTGGGGATTGCTACCACCCACCCTTCCATGCTCCGGGCGGTCGTCGACTACAGCTTCAAAGCTTGCGGGCCATCTGGGCGGATCTTGATCTGCGAGGGAACGGCTGTGGCCAGCCAGTGGTCGCAACTGGTTCGGATTGCCCGGCTAGGCGAGCTTGTACGGCACCTCCGGTTCGAGTTGGGCGTGCCGGTGGAGTTGGTGAACCTCAACGATACTCCCAGGGAACAGGCTTTGCTAGTGCAGCTTCGGGAGCGTTCCGCGCTCCTCCCCCTGGCCAATCGGACCCTGTTCGATCTCCACAACCAGCCCGACTGGCACACCCGCAACCTGGGACTGGGTAGTTACTACATCGCCCCTCAGCCACTCCAGGCAGATGTGCTGATCAGCCTGGCTAAGATGAAGGTGCACCGTGCTACCGGCGTCACAATGGCTATGAAGAACCTCTTCGGGTTAATCCCCTCCTGGGATGGCCCCTACGGAGACGACTACCTGAAGGATGTTCCCCATTACACCGACAAAGAAGCGACGGGCGGATCACGTACACTCTACCTAGAGAACGATACAACCTGGCGCACTACTGTAGATTTAAGTCGGTTAACGCTGTATGCCGACGATCGCGGCCGGATGCAGAGGGATCGACAGCGGCGCTTCCTGGCCATCGTGGATGGATTGCTGGCGGCCGGCAAGCAGATGTTCGATCCCCGCCCCACACCCCTCGGAGCCCTCGCCATAGGTGATGAGCCGGTTAGCGTGGACGCTGTCGCGTCCAGGGTTATGGGGTACGATCCTCGGAAGGTCAGGTCGACCTCCTGGGCACTGGATACCACCGATCCAGACCTCGGTCCCGCCTCCCCATCAAGAATCCAGGTAACGGTTAGCGGGGCTGATGGGCTGCACCAGGTGAACGACGGGAGTCGGATAGTTCCCCCTGACGAGAGCGCATACTCCTGGCGTGGCCATCTGGAGGCGGTTGACTTCAGCCCTCCCGAACTACTGCTTGCCAGGGTATCGAACGGCCAGGTACAGGCTATCATCCGAGATAGCTCAGGTGTTGCATTCGCGAGGTTGGTGGGTGAAATTGGCGGGCGACCTTTCTCCCAGGGGATGCTGCTGTTGGATGGGACCACCGAAGAAGGAGAATGGAACCTACCCCTGCCTGCGGGCGCGCCGCAGCGCGGTTCCCTCACCCTGGAGGTGGGCGACCATCTCTTCAACGTTCATCGCGAGACCATCAACTGGTAATAAAGCCCTTTGCTAAAACCGAAGCGGCCGAGTGATGTGGCAGGAACACTCGGCGCGCTTAGGGAAGGAGAGAAGACAATTTAATTTTTATGCGGCCTTGACCTTTCTGCTGTTGAGTGAAGGCCGGTTGGTGGGCAACGACTCCGTGAAGCTATCAGCGCCCTTCTCGGCTCGCCAGATGATTATTGCCGACTTGATGGCGATGGCTGTCGCAAAGCCGACACCGATGGTGGCGATGAGAGTAGAAACGAACTCTTCGACGGAGGTAACCTTCGTCAGGTGTAACGCTAGTATAATCGTAAAGGCAACCAGCCAGGTAGAGCCGACAGTGAGGACGGTAGAGAACCTGGGAACCGCGATATTTGTGGTGGTGCTATTCATTTTTGATACTCCTCTGCTATTCCATTTAGCATCTAATAATCGTTTCTTTTTCCGATGTCACTACTATGACATAAAGAATCTAGTACGTCCAATGCCTAGTTACTAACAAATGCATAATTTAAATGTTATATATTGGCCTGGTTACCCAGATTCATCGCGGCTACAGGGACAACGAAGCTACCCATTAGCTTTGGGCATTTCAGCCGCGCTGGGGAATTGGGCACGCCACCTTCATACCGGTATGTGGCGTGTCGCTGATAATTATTACCTAGGCTTGGTATAATATTCGTTAATCTTAAATTTATCTATTTTATTCTAAACTATGGGTGGAGAGGTGGCGCGAGGTGTTCGATGAAAACCAGCATGCATTCCGATAGCTTGGTTCCATCTCTCCGTGCAGCCGGATTAGGGTTAACCATAACCATCGTCTCCTTTGTAGTGGCTCAGAACAACTACCTGCTGTTCCACACCATAGCCGAAGGATTCGCCCTTCTAGTCGCGGTGCTCATCTACGTGGTGGGCACAAGGACCTACCGCTACTCCAAGGATAGCTTCCTGCTGTTCCTTGGGAACGCATATCTCTTTGTAGCCATCCTGGACTTCTTCCACACCATGACATATCAGGGGATGGGGGTATTCCCAGGCTACACGGCCAACGTTCCCACCCAGTTATGGATCGCAGGCCGCTACCTGGGCGCTGCGTCTCTATTGTTGGCCACATTCTTCATAGGGCGAAGCTTCCCGAGGAAAACCGTCTTCTCGCTCTATGCCTTGTTGACGGCCGGCCTTATCGCGTCGATTCTGGTCATTCCGGTCTTCCCAACAGCTTTTGTTCCAGGCCAGGGGTTGACCCCGTTCAAGATCGCCAGCGAGTATGCGATTTCGCTGTTGCTCGCCGGCGCTATCTTGCACCTCAGGTCGCACAGGCGCGAGCTTGACAAGTCTATGTACCTATTGATGAGCGCTGCCATGGGAATCACCATCCTATCGGAGTTCAGCTTCACCCTTTACACCGATGTTTATGGGGTGATGAACCTGGTAGGGCATCTGTTCAAGGTGCTGGCCTACTACCTGGTGTTCCTTGGCATCGTACAGCGGGGTCTGGATGCCCCTTACCTGGAGGTCAAAAGGCTCAACGAGGGCTTGGAGCAGCGGGTCCAGGAGCGAACTGGCCAACTGCGGGCGGTGTTGGAGCAGCAGGAAGACCTGGTGAGGATGGTCTCCCACGATCTGAGGAGCCCGTTAACTGCCGTGCAAGGCCAGGCCCAGTTGCTCGCCCGGATGCTGAAGCGGTCCGAACAAGGCGCTCCTCTACTTCGAAGCGCCGAGAGTATCGTCGTCAGCGCCAGGCGGATGAACTCCATGATCCAAGATCTGGTGGACATGGCAAGGATGGAGTCCAACCAGATGCAGTTGAACAGGGTGCCGATAGCTTTGCGCGATTACCTCCTCGAGCTCGAACGGAGGTTGGAGGGGGTGTTCGAAATCGATCGCCTCCGAATGGATATTGCGGAAGACCTCCCTAGGGTGTTCGCAGACCCGGATCGGCTGGAGCGTATCTTCACCAACCTGCTATCTAACGCCCTGAAGTACTCCTCATCCGACACAGAGGTGGCGGTAAAAGTAGAGGTGGTAGATGGGATGGTGAAGATATCGGTGATCGACCGGGGTCCAGGGATAGGCCCGGACGATCTCCCAAACATGTTCCAGCGCTACTATAGGGCAATGGGAACCCGTAGGGCTGATGGCTTGGGGCTGGGGCTTTATATTACCAGAATGCTGGTGGAGTCCCACGGAGGCAGGATCTGGGTAGATAGTGAGGTGGGCAAGGGTAGCACATTCAGCTTCACCCTGCCCGTTTCTCAGCAGACGTAGGGCAGCGCGGGCAGGGTAAAACAGAATTTACTTCCCTTACCTATCTCACTCTCAACCCAGATGGTCCCACCGTGAGCCTCCACCAGCATCCGGGTGATGTACAGCCCCAACCCCAACCCCTCGGCCTTCCGGGCGCCCTTTGCCCTGTAGAACCG
>JBMNNU010000248.1:0-5036 GCA_050942695.1 Chloroflexota bacterium | reverse complement strand
AGGATGATCGACGCCCCCAGCAGGAAGATTAAAATCGACTCCCCCGCCAGGGTGCGCCAACCGTAAGCCAACAGCGCGACGGCTTGCAGTGCTAGAGGGGCAAACAGCACAAAATCCCTCGCTAGCGGCTGGAAAAGCTTGCGGCCTACCTGATCGGAGAGATACAACTGCCCGGCATCGTTGCCCTGGTAGATGGCTGCCAGAAGAAAGAGGCAGAGTAACAGGGGAAGGTGACAACCGGCAGCCAGGTAGAGCGAACAACGTTGCGAAAGGCGATACAATCGCTTGAGCAGCGCGGCGAAGATCAACGCCCACCCGGCGAGTGCTGCCCACCAAATGATAAGCGACAGCACCCCATCAGTTCCCCAAGAGAGGGGGGAGCTAGCGCCGAAGCTGGAGGCGGGGGCAAGCAAAGCAGCCGCGAGCGACGATGCAGCGATCAGTGTTACCGGTAAAAAGTTCCCTATCTTCTTAAAAAGGACAAACGGACGCACTTCAGCCCTCTGATCTGGAAGCGAAAGGCCGATCAATTTCCAGAATCCTAATACAGAGAAAAATGGAACAGCAGGGTTAGGTTCAGGGTAGCAGCAATACGGTTGTTGTAGAAGTTTACTGGCTCGGAGGCTGCGCCTCAACGACATACAGAAGCGGGACCCCTTTGCGGCTCACGACGTGGAGCCGCGCAGTCTATAGCCTGCGGCTACATTGTATGGAATTGCCGGATGAACCGCTATGTAGCTAAAAAAGGCCAGGCCGCCACGGCTTGGGCCGTGGCGGCCTGGTTTCAGGTAATCTTGGCTAAGCAGATTTCACCTTGATGGTCTTGGGCACCACTGCCTCTGCCTTGGGGAGTTTGAGCTTGAGTATGCCGTTCTCCATGGTGGCCTCCACCTTGTCCGCCTGTACCTCGCTTGGCAGGGTAATAGAACGGGCAAAGCTGCTCACCCGACTCTCCTTCAGCAGCCAGTTCTCCTCCTTTACATCTTTCTCTTCTTTGATTTCAGCCTTGATGTTCAGCGTCTCCCCGACGATGTTCACATCGATGTCCTCAGGCTTGACGCCGGGCAGAGATGCTTTCACCACATACTCTTTGTCCGTCTGGTAGACGTCCATAGGGAACCCATCGACCGTACCGTTCCAGGTCAGAGGGCGCCGCATCCAGCTACTCCCGAAAGCATCCTCCCACAACCGATCCATCTGATTCTGCAGCGACAACAGCTCGCGCGCAGGAGACCATCTAACAATCGCCATTTCAACCTACCTCCGTCAAAACGGATTGTTTGCGGCGGCCACCGGTGGCCGCCTTCAGAGCTTTTTAGCTCCTTTCTTGATGCGTCTGTAACATACTCCATGCTAGCTTAAATGTCAAGTACTTTGAGCGCGTTCTTATCAAATTCTGATAGATTTGATGACATCAACCTTGACAATAGAGGGCTCAAGTCGTATAATTTCGCGGAAGAGGTGGTCAGATGGCAACAGCCAAGCGAGATTACTACGATATTCTGGGTGTCGGGCGCAAAGCATCCGAGAAGGAGATCCGGGCGGCTTACCGCAAGCTTGCCCGTAAGTACCATCCAGATCTGAATCCGAACGACAAGACCGCAGAGGTCCGGTTCAAGGAGATCGGCGAGGCCTACGAGGTGCTCTCCGACAAAGACAAGCGCGCCAAATACGATCGCTTCGGGCACGATTGGCAGATGCGCGAGGCTCAAGAAGAGGCGGCCAGGAGGGCCGGGTTCGATCCCGATGCATTCCGAAGCGGCAACGGCGGCTTCTCATGGAGCTCTCAAGGCGGATTCGGCGACTCCACACACGGCTTCGGTGGATTCTCAGACATCCTAGAGGAAATCCTACGAGGAGCAGGAGGCGGTCGAAGCGGTTGGCGGACACGGACTCAGCCAATGCGTGGGCAAGATGTCGAGCACCCCATCGACGTGAGCCTGATGGAGGCCTACTCAGGCACTACTCGAGTCCTTCACATCGAAGGGCCGGTAAACCGCCGCTTGGAGGTCAAGATCCCAGCGGGTGTGAAGGATGGCTCTCGTGTGCGAATCGCAGGGGAGGGGGGGGCCGGCATAGGGGGTGGTCCCAAGGGCGATCTCTACCTCGTCATCAGCGTACGGCCCGACCCCACTTTCGAACGAAAAGGTGACGACCTATACGTCGAGGTTCCGGTCCCCTTGCATCTGCTGATGTTGGGCGGCGAGATTCATGTGCCAACACCCAAGGGGAGCAAACTAGCGCTTAAGATCCCGCCCGAGACTCAAAATGCCAGACAATTCCGCCTGGGAGGGCAAGGCATGCCCAGGCTCCAGGGTGGCACGCGCGGAGACCTCTACGCTAAGGTCAAAGCGGTGCTGCCCACAAATCTCAGTAAACGTGAGAAGGAGCTATTCCAGGAGCTAGCAAAGTTGAGGTCGTAGAGACGATGAGCTTGAGACGAGATGAAGAAACCAACAGCGCCGAGCACGAGCCCTGTTTCGTGATAAGCATCGCCGCGAAGCTAGTGAACGTGCACCAGCAGACGCTGCGCTATTACGAACGTTTGGGGCTGCTCGAGCCCGGCCGGTCTCGCGGCAACATCCGGCTCTACTCTATGAGAGATATCCAGCGGGCGCAGCAGATCAGGCGACTCGTCGACGAGTTGGGAGTCAACCTGGCCGGCGTCGATGTGATCCTCAACATGACCGATAGGATCGCGGAGATGGAGCGCCAGATGGAAGAGATGAAACAGGAGTACGAAGCGGAGATACGCCGTCTAAGGGCGATGCTAGGGGATGTTTAATAAACGGTTCAGTTACATCTCCACCGCAGTGGGAGACGTCAAGTCCCCTCTCACACTGCAGTGGGAGAGGCGTGACGCGAGCGAGCGCAGCGTCACGGGGTGAGGGCGCACTTGGTTTCCTGTGATCTCACCTCACCCCGACCTCTCCCTGAGGGAGAGGGAGATTTAAGAGGGCAAGGCGATGAACGTCAATAGATTTACCGAAAAAGCTCAGGAAGCGCTGGCCTCAAGCCAACGACTGGCCGAGCAGAATAACAACAACCAATTGGAGCCGGAGCACCTGCTGCTCGCCCTGTTGGAGCAGCAAGATGGGGTAGTACCCCAGATCGTCCAGAAACTTGGGGTATCCATGCCGGCCCTGATCCAGCAGTTCCGAAGAGAGGTAGAGCGCTTTCCCAAGGTCTTCGGAGCCCAGCTCTACCTCTCTCCCCGCCTCAAGAAGCTGACCGACACAGCGGAAACCGAGGCCGAACGACTCAAGGACGAGTACATCTCCACCGAACATCTCCTGATCGCCGCCACCGACGACCAGGATAAAGGCCCGGCTCACAGGATCCTCCGCGAAGCCGGCATCACCAGGGAGCGAATCTACCAGGTGCTTACCTCTATCCGAGGCGGGCAGCGGGTAACCGACCAGAACCCCGAAGGCAAATACCAGGCTCTGGAGAAGTACGGTCGCGACCTGACAGAGATGGCCCGCAAGGACAAGCTGGACCCCGTAATCGGCCGGGACGAGGAGATACGACGCGTCATCCAGGTGCTCTCCCGGAGGACAAAGAACAACCCAGTGTTGATAGGCGAGCCCGGCGTGGGGAAAACGGCTATCGCCGAGGGGTTGGCCCAGCGGGTCGCCAAAGGAGACGTCCCCGAGGGGCTAAAGAATCGCCGGATTGTGGCGTTGGACCTCGGTTCCCTGGTAGCCGGAGCCAAGTACCGCGGCGAGTTCGAGGAGCGGCTCAAGGCCGTCCTGAAGGAGGTCGAGGAGTCCGAGGGGACGATCATCCTCTTTATCGATGAACTTCACACCGTTGTAGGGGCAGGCGCAGCCGAGGGGGCAATGGACGCATCCAACATGCTGAAGCCGATGCTCGCACGAGGTGAGTTGCACTGCATAGGCGCCACCACGTTGGACGAGTACCGCAAGCATATCGAGAAGGATGCAGCGCTGGAGCGTCGCTTCCAGCCGGTAACGGTTGGCGAGCCCACAGTGGAAGATACCATCAGCATCCTCCGCGGCCTAAAGGAGAGGTACGAGCTGCACCACGGCGTGCGGATCCAGGACCCGGCGCTTGTGGCCGCCGCAGTCCTGTCCCACCGCTATATCACAGACCGCTTCCTCCCCGATAAGGCTATCGACCTGGTAGATGAGGCTGCCTCTCGGCTCCGTATGGAGATCGACAGCATGCCAGCCGAGCTTGATGAGATCGAGCGGCGAATCATGCAACTGCAGATCGAGAGGGAAGCACTGAAGAAAGAGAGCGACGCTACATCCAAGGAACGATTGGCACTCCTTGAGCAGGAGCTTGCCGAGCTGCAGCAGCAGAGCGCAGGTATGAAAGCCCAATGGCAGCAGGAGAAGGAGTCTATCGGGCGGCTGCAGAAGCTGAAGGAGGAGATTGAGCAGGTCCGTCTGGAGGGCGAAAAGGCCGAGAGGGAGTCCGACTACGCCAGAGCAGCAGAGCTGAAGTATGGCCGGCTGACCGAGCTGCAGCGACAGCTCCGGGAAGAGGAGGACAAGCTGGCCATCCCCGATGGCGGGCATCGGATGCTGAAGCAGGAGGTAGACGAGGAGGACATCGCCGAGGTGGTGAGCAAGTGGACCGGTGTCCCGGTGAGCCGGATGATGGAGGGCGAGGTGCAGAAGCTGCTCCGCATGGAGGAAAGGCTCCACCTGCGTGTTGTAGGCCAGGACGAGGCGATCACAGCGGTGGCCAACGCCGTCCGGCGGGCTAGAGCAGGTTTGCAGGACCCCAACCGGCCGCTCGGAAGCTTCATCTTCCTGGGTCCGACCGGCGTCGGGAAGACTGAGCTAGCCAGAGCGCTGGCGGAGTTCCTCTTCGACGACGAGCAGTCGATGGTGCGGATCGACATGAGCGAGTACATGGAGAAGCACACCGTGTCTCGTCTGATCGGCGCGCCTCCGGGCTACGTGGGCTACGACGAGGGCGGCCAGCTTACAGAGGCTGTGCGGAGGCGGCCCTACAGCGTGGTGCTGTTCGACGAGATAGAGAAGGCGCACCCTGAGGTGTTC
>JBMNNU010000225.1:0-5399 GCA_050942695.1 Chloroflexota bacterium | reverse complement strand
ATTTCCAGGATCTGCAGTAGGTTTTCCCCTGTGATCCCGGGGCGGCGCTCCGCCTGCTCGAAAGTCTTCCGGAACTGACGCTCTAGCACTCCGTAAATGTCTTTGATCTTCTGCTTCTCTTTTAATTGAATACCGTAATCCGAAATCTTTCGCCGCCTCTGTCCATGCTCTCCAGGGGCATAATTCCGCCTTTCGACCGGACATTTTGGACCAAAGCATTTATCACCCTTGAGAAACAGCTTAACCCCTTGCCGCCGGCAGAGGCGGCAAACCGACTCTGTATATCTTGCCATCCGACCTCCATAATAGCCGATCAGCCATCAGCTTTCAGCCGTCAGCTTTTCCAATTACACCTGCTTAAGCAGCTTTATTTGATCGACACACCCTTACCGCTGTCCCTAAACCTACGCTAATAGCTATCGCTGTATGCTGATAGCTGATAGCTGACAGCTAATAGCTTTTTATACTCGGCGCTTCTTCGGCGGCCGGCACCCGTTATGAGGGATGGGCGTCACATCGGTTATGGCGCTGATCGTTAGGCCGGCAGCTTGCAAAGAGCGAATCGCTGCCTCTCGTCCCGACCCAGGCCCTTTTACGTACACCTCTACCTGCCGCAAGCCATGCTCCATAGCCTTCCGAGCTGCCCCTTCTGCCGCCAAACCAGCCGCATACGGCGTGCTCTTTCGGGAACCCTTGAACCCGGCGGTTCCTGAGCTGCCCCAGGCGATCGCGTTCCCGTCGGGGTCTGTTATTGTCACGATTGTATTATTGAAGCTAGACTGAATGTACGCGTTTCCACGCGGAATTTGTTTCCGCTCTCTCCTTCTTACCCTCGGTGCCCTCTTTCTTTCAGCCAACCGAATCTCCTTTTGTCCTTCATGCACTAACGGCGTGCACCGGAGTCAACGCCCCGGGGCATCACCTATTATTTCTTAGCCGAAGCCTTCTTCCGGCCGGCAACCGTCCGCCTCGGGCCACGCTTTGTCCGAGCGTTTGTTCTCGTTCGCTGGCCATGCACAGGCAATCCTCTTCGATGCCTAACACCCCGATAGCAGCCGATTTCAATAAGCCTCTTGATGTTGAGGTTAACTTCTCTACGGAGGTCTCCTTCGGTCTTATGCTCCCGATCGATGACCTCTCTTATCCGCGCTACTTCGTCTTCTGTTAAATCTTTCACTCGAGTGTCAGGGCTTACCCTGGTCCGCGCCAAGATCTGCTTACTAGTGGTCGGCCCAATACCGTAAATATAGGTCAAGGCCACTTCCACTCGCTTATCTCGCGGTATATCAACCCCTGCGATTCGGGCCACTACCGTCTCCTTTCATCCTACGTCCTTCTGCTTCGATTCCGACGACGGAGACGCGGAGACGAGGAGGCGCGGGGAAATTTCTCCGTGTCGCCGCGTCACCGTGTCTCCGTATCCCACACTAACCCTGGCGCTGCTTGTGCCTGGGATTTTTACAGATTACCATCACCACGCCGCGTCGCTTGATGACCTTGCATTTCTCGCAGCGGGGCTTAACAGATGCTGTTACTTTCATTCTCTAAACATAGCTCCCGCATTCTTACTTGGATCTATATACGATACGACCCCTGGTGAGGTCGTATGGTGACAACTGCACCTTGACTCGATCACCAGGGAGGATCTTTATAAAATTCAGCCGTATCTTCCCTGAGACGTGAGCCAGTATCCGGTGTCCGCCTGGTATTTCGACCCTGAACATGGCGTTCGGGAGTGATTCGCTTACCACCCCTTCCAGCTCTAGAGCATCGGTCCTGGGCACGCCTCAACCTCCAGCTTTCTGCGCTTTCTCTCCCCTGGCTATACGTTCCTTTTCCTGTACCGCAGCCAGCACCTGATCAGCGACTAGGGGGATAGGCTTATCCCCATCAACTTCGACCAATATGCCTCGCTCCCGATAGTATTCGATAAGCGGTGCAGTTTGTTCAAAGTAAACCTGGAGTCTCCGCCGGACCGTCTCTGGTCGATCGTCGGCACGTTGAGTTAATGCCCCATCACACTGATCACACCCCCCCGGCTTCTTGGGTGGATTATTGTTCTGGTGGTATGAGGTTCTGCACGCCGCACACTCCAAGCGGCCGGCCAATCTGGAAACCAGAGAGGCTTCGGGCACATTGAGAAATACAACCAGGTCTACAGCGTCGCCTCTCGCTTTAAGCGCCTCGTCCAGCGCCTTCGCCTGGGGAACGTTCCTAGGAAAACCGTCCAGAACAGCCCCCTTCGCTGTATCTTCCTGCGATAGCCGATCTACAACGACATCGACAACCAGGGCATCGGGGACTAGCTCTCCCCTGTCCATATAACCCTTGGCCTGTTTTCCTAGCTCGGTTCCTCGGCGGACTGCATCGCGCAACACTTCACCGGTTGATATGTGCTTTAGGCCCTGTTTCTCCGCTAGAAGCGCCGCTTGCGTGCCTTTTCCCGCACCTGGAGCCCCCAGGAATACGATATACACGGCCCCCGAACCTTTACACTACTTAACGTACTATTTCACTACTTAATGTACTATTTAATGAAACCTTGGTAATGCCGCATCAACAACTGCGACTCCAACTGTTTCATCGTATCCAACACCACACCAACCACGATCAGCATCGCCGTGCTACTCAACGTCAAGGCCTGAACGTTAGTTAGATTCTGAACAAAGAATGGCAAGATAGCGATGATGCCCAGGAAGATACCCCCAAACCAGGTAATCCTGATCAATACCTTGTTCAGGTACTCTCCTGTCGGCCTCCCAGGACGAATGCCCGGGATGAACCCGCCGTTCTTTTGCAGGTTCTCCGCGATGTTCTGCTGCTGGAAGATCACCATGGTATAGAAGAAGGTGAAGCCCACCACCATGACGAAGTAGAGCAGCCAGTACACCAGATGAACCGGATTGAATACACTGCTTATGAAGCCAGCTATGCCCGCAATGACAGAATTATCCGAGTAGACAAAATAACTGGCCACAGTGCCCGGGAACAGCATGATGGACATGGCGAAGATCAGCGGGATCATACCCGCAGAGTTCACCCTCATTGGAACGTGAGTCGTCTGCCCGCCGTACATGCGAGTTCCCCGGATCCTCTTAGCGAACTGCACCGGGATACGTCGCTGTCCCTCCTGCACCACTACGATCGCAGCGACCGTCAGGACGGCCAGGATTCCGAAAATCGCCAGTCCCAGGTAGTTAGTTCCTGCAAATAGCGATTGGGTAACCATCGTTGGTAATTCGGCTACGATACCAGCAAAGATTATGATCGAAATGCCGTTGCCGATCCCGTTCTCCGTGATCAACTCGCCGATCCAGATCAGCAACATCGTACCTGCCACCATGCTGATTATGATCGCCAGAGTCGACAACGGGGCAGCAAGCAGGTTGAAGTGAGGGATCACACCCAACTGGCTGCTCGCCAGTAAGGTCCCCGTACCCAGAGCCTGCAGGGCTGCCAGGGGCACCGTAAGCCAATGTGTATATTGGTTTATCTTGTTACGCCCGGCCTCACCTTCCTTGGAAAGCTCCTGCAACTTAGGGATCATAGGGATAAGCAGGTTCATGATGATGGATGCTGTAATATAGGGATATACCCCCATAGCAGCCACCGAGAAACTGGACATAGCTCCACCTGAGAACAGGTTGAGCATCCCGAGCAGTTGGTTTGACTCAAACAACTCCTGCAATCTTTGGGCGTTGACACCCGGCACCGGCACATGCGCGATAAACCGGAACACCACCAGCATTCCAAAGGTGTACAACAGCTTGCGCCGGATATCCTGGATCTTAAACGCGTTTAGCAGGGAATCGATCATTCAGTTAGCCTCTCAAGGGTGCCGCCTGCCGCCTCTACCTTCCGCTGAGCGCTTCCGGACCATTTGTGCACCTTAATCGTCAGCGGTTTAGCTAGTTCACCATCGCCGAGCAGTTTCACCTGAAGCTTAGTATCGTGGATAAGCCCGGCAGAGACCAGGGCTTCCGGTGTCACTTCGCTTCCCGCTTCAAAGCGGTCGAGAGCATCCACATTCACGATGTGGAACTGCTCTTTGAAAATGTTGGTGAAACCCCTCTTACGCGGAAGGCGCAGCACCAAGGGTATTTGACCACCCTCAAATCGAGGGTTGATCTGGCCGCCGGATCGAGACTTCTGTCCCTTCAGCCCACGTCCCGAGTAGGTACCGTGCCCGGAACCGTTGCCCCGACCGACTCTCTTCCTATCCTTCCTAGCACCCGTAGCGGGTGCAAGTTCGTGCAGTTTCATCCTTCCTCTTCTTCCACAGTCACCAGATGCTTAACCTTCTCCACCATACCTCGGATTTCCGGGGTATCTTCCTTCTCGACGCTCTGATGGAGTCGCCGCAGGCCTAGCGACCGAATTGTATCCTTCTGTCGCTTAGAGTAGCCGATGGCGCTCTTGGTCCAGGTGATTGTTATTGACTTACTCACCGGCAGCCCTCCCAATTAGCTCGGACAGCTTCTTGCCACGGTTCTGAGCCACCTTTTCGGGATCCTTCAACGATCGCAATCCGTTCATGGTGGCCTGGACAACGTTAATGGCGTTAGCGCTGCCGAGCGATTTGGTGAGGATGTCTTTGATACCTGCAGCCTCAACCACAGCTCGTACACCACCTCCAGCGATCACTCCGGTACCGGGGGAGGCGGGCCTCATCATCACCTTAGCCGCACCGAACTGGGCTAGCACTTCATGGGGTATGGTGTTTCCCCGCAAGGGCACCTGCAGCAGATTCTTCTTAGCGTCTTCTGCCCCCTTACGAATAGCATCGGGAACCTCATTGGCCTTGCCCAGGCCGGCTCCAACGATGCCCTGACCATCACCTACTACCACCACGGCACTGAAGCTGAACCGCCGACCACCTTTCACAACCTTGGCTACGCGGTTAACCTTTACAACTCTTTCTTCAAGCGTTAGTCCCGACGGATCAATCTTTGCCATTCACAGCCTCTCTTAGAACTTCAGACCCGCGCCCCTGGCAGCTTCCGCCAGCGCTTTCACGCGTCCGTGGTATAGGAACCCTCCGCGATCAAACACCACCTGGCCAATGCCCCGTTCCAAAGCGCGCTTGGCCACCGCCTCTCCCACTGCCTTGGCCCGATCGGTCTTGGTGCCCTTGATCTGGCTCCGAATGCCCGGATCGATATCCGATGCAGCTACCAAGGTAGAGCCAGCGGTATCATCGATAACCTGCGCATATATATGGTTGAGGCTCCTGAAGACGGCAAGACGCGGCCTCTCCGGTGTTCCCTGAACCTTGGCTCGGAGGCGGCGATGCCGTTTTAGCCGGGCCGCTCTCGTATTTTGTCGCTTAATCAAGCTTTCCTCCCGCATCGCCTGATGGGGCACCGGGTATCAACACTCCGGAGCTTCCCAACAGGACT
>JBMNNU010000023.1:0-20281 GCA_050942695.1 Chloroflexota bacterium | reverse complement strand
ACTTACTACTTCTTCTTGCCGCCGGTCTTGCCGACTTTCCTTCGGATCTGCTCCTCGGCGAATTTGATGCCCTTGCCCTTGTAGGGTTCAGGCGGCCTCACCCTTCGAATCTGGGCCGCTATTTCTCCAACTAACTGCTTGTCTATGCCGCTCACCACTATCCTGTTGTTGCCTTCAACCGCCAAGCTGATACCTTCAGGGGGCTGAACATGCACCGGGTGGGAGAAACCCACCTGCAATACAACATCTTTCCCCGCCTGCTGGGCTCTGTAACCGACCCCAGCTACCTCCAGCCTGCGGCTGAACCCGTTGGACACCCCTTGGACCATGTTTGACACCAGGGTTCTGGTGAGCCCATGCAGTGACCTGTGGAGGCGGTTGTCCGAAGGCCTAGACACGACTATCTCCGAGTTGACCAACTCGACTTTAATGTCGGGGTGTAGGTCCCGGGAGAGAGTCCCCTTGGGGCCTTTCACCGTTACCGTATTGCCCTTTATTTCTACCTGTACCCCTTGCGGTACCGGTACAGGGACCTTTCCTATTCTGGACATATCGCCTTCTCCATAGCCCTCATCACCCCTGGCCCTCTCCCAAAGGGAGATAGATTCGCCCCCATCTCCGCTGGGGAGAGGGTCTGGGTGATAGAATCTTACCAGACGTAGCAGATAACCTCACCACCTACGTTAAGCTGCCTGGCTTTCCGCCCGCTCATCACTCCAGCAGGGGTCGAGAGTATGGCTACGCCGAGATCCCCATAAACCCTGGGGATTGACTTGCTTTTAGTGTAGACTCGCAGCCCAGGCTTGCTGATGCGCTTGAGTCCTGTCACCACCGGCTCACGCTTGCCAACATACTTCAGATGGATCCGTATAGCCCGGGGGGACTTCACGTTTTTGTCTCTCACCATTTCAAAGTCACGGACAAACCCCTCTTCCCTAAGAACTCTAGCGATCGCAACCTTCTCTTTAGAGATAGGCACTATCACAGAGTCGTGGCGGGCCTGAATGGCATTCCGTATTCTGGTTAGCATGTCACCGATCGGATCCGTTAAATTCATGTCACCTTCCTCAACAGTGCCCAATACCTAATTGAGATTCCCGAACCATCTACCAACTCGACTTGGTTACACCGGGGATCTCGCCCTCCAAAGCCAGCTTCCGGAAACAGATCCTGCACATACCGAACTTGCGCATATAACCCCGCGGTCGGCCGCAAAGCGCGCACCTGTTGTGCTGCTGAACCTTGAATTTTGGCGGACGGGCAGCCTTAACCATTAACGATTTTTTCGCCAAGCTTTTCTCCTTGATCTCATCCCCTCTCCCTTTGAGAGAGGGCTAGGGTGGAGGGATCACTACGCTACGATTTTGCGAACGGGACCCCTAGCAATGCCAATAGTCGCCGGGCTTCATCGTCGGTCCGGGCTGTCGTCACTATGCTGATCTCCATCCCCCGAACCTTGTCGATCTTGTCGTAGTCGATCTCCGGGAAAACTAACTGCTCCTTAAGTCCAAGGGTGTAGTTCCCCCTACCATCGAATGCCTTCGGCGAAACACCCTGGAAGTCCCTCATACGCGGTAACGCTACGTTGCTCAACCTGTCCAGGAACTCCCACATTCGATCACCCCGCAGGGTAACCATGGCACCGATCGCCATACCGGTGCGAAGCCGGAAGGCCGCTATCGATCGCTTGGCCCTCGTGATCACCGGTCGCTGTCCGGTAATATCCATCATATCCCTTACAGCAGCGTCCAGCGCCTTGGCATTGGTGATTGCCTCTCCTATTCCGATGTTGACGACGATCTTTGCCAGGCGCGGCACCTGCATTGGGTTTTCGTACTTGAACTCTTCCTTGAGCGCAGGTACTACCTCTCGCTCGTATTTATCTCTTAAACGTGGCATCTATACACACTCCGCATGCCGAGTCAGAAGCGAGAACCCGCAGCCAGCGTTGCCTCGCCGATCTCGTCCATTAGCTTTTAGCTACCCGCTCCGGGATGATCTCGTTGCATTCCTTGCAATACCGAACCTTGCGGCCGTCTTCCAGGAAACGGTAGCTGACTCTCGACTTTGCATTGCATCCAGGACATACCAACATCACGTTCGACACGTGTATTGGCATCTCGACATCTATGATACCAGGTTTCCGCTTCGGATCGCCCTTCTTGACATGCTTCTTGGCGATGTTCAGGTCGGCTACTATCACCTTCTGCTCTGCGGGCAATCCGCGCCTAACCTTGCCTCGTTTTCCTTTGTCTTTACCTGCTATGATCTCGACGGTATCGTCGCGTCTGATCTTCACTCCAGGCACCTCAAATCGACCCTCGGGCGCTAAAGAACCTCTGGCGCCAACGAGATAATCTTCATGTAATTCTTTTCGCGGAGCTCTCGAGCCACAGGGCCAAAGATGCGAGTGCCTTTGGGGTTGTTCCTGTCGGAGAGAATCACTGCCGCGTTCTCATCGAACCGGATGTACGAGCCGTCTGGCCTGCCGTACTCCTTGGCCGTCCTCACCACTACCGCCTTGACCACATCGCCCTTTTTCACCGCCCCGCCGGGGACAGCCTGCTTTACCGTTGCGACGATCACGTCTCCCACAGTAGCATATGGCTTGGCACCACCACCTAGGACACTGATGCACATCAACTGCCTGGCCCCGGTGTTGTCCGCAACTTTCAATCGCGTTTGCGGTTGAATCATTAGAACTTGCTCCTCGTCACTCTCTTCAATCTGGTCGGGACGATGCGATTTCGGGTGAAAACATTCCAGCTTCCACCTATACCTCGGGGCGAACCCCTTCCCTGTGCCGCAAGATCTCCTCTACTACCCACCGCTTCTCTTTGCTTATGGGTCGGCTCTCGCGTATCCGCACCAGATCTCCAACCTTGCATCGATTCTCTTCGTCGTGAGCCTTGTACTTCGTTGACCGGCGGATGGTCTTCCCATACAAGGGATGTCGTTTCATCGTTTCTACAGACACCACGACCGTTTTATCCATCCGGTCGCTCACGACTATACCTTCTCTCGACTTCCGCCTCGCAGCATGCCCGACAGCCATCTCTTTGTTAGTCATGTTTCGTTGCTCTCTCCAGCTCCAACTCTCGTTCCCGAGTCTTGAGACGGGCAACGTCTCTGCGCACCTGCTTAATGCGCGCAGTGTTGCTTAGCTGGCGCGATGCCTGCCTGAGCCGAAGCCTGAACAGCTCTTCGAGGTTTTCTCGAAGCCTTTGCTGGACCTCGATTTCTCCGAGATCATTCAGTTCCGAGAACTTCATGCGCCTGCTCTTCCTCTCTCACTAATACTTTCGTCTGCAATGGAAGCTTGTGAGTTGCCAGCCGCAATGCCTCGCGCGCTAGCTCCTCACTTACTCCCCCCACCTCGAACAAAATGCGCCCCGGCTTTACCACTGCTACCCAATGATCCGGAGCCCCCTTGCCGCTACCCATTCGGGTTTCCGCAGGCTTTTTTGTTACAGAGTGATCAGGGAATATGCGAATCCAAACCTTCCCACCACGTTTCAGGTGGTGCGTAATCGTACGTCTAGCCGCCTCTATCTGGCGTGCTGTGATCCATCCAGCCTCTTGTGCCTGAAGTCCGATATCCCCAAAAACGACGGTATTGCCACGGGTAGCGACTCCGCTCATGTGGCCGCGATGGACCTTTCTATGTTTAACCCGCTTGGGCTGTAACATCAATCTACTCCCACAACCTGTAGGCGCACCCGTTTAGGTTGCGCGAACCCCGCTAGCTAACCGATCTACTGTTGCGGTGCTCGCGCAGGCCAAAGCCTGCGGCTACATTGATGAATGTCCCCTCAGCCTTACGCCCCTACGGCAGCCGGCGATGCGGCCGAAGCCTCCTCGGCCCCCTTTTGCTGCTTTGCCGGAGGTAAGACATCTCCTCGATAAACCCAAACCTTGACGCCAACTACTCCAAAAGTCGTCAAGGCCTCCGCTTGTCCAAAGTCGATGTCAGCCCGCAGGGTGTGCAGAGGAACTCGCCCCTCGCGCTCCCACTCTCGGCGCGACATCTCCGCGCCACCCAATCTCCCGGAGCACATAACTCTGATGCCTTTAGCACCAGCCTTTATCGCTCGGGATACTGCCTGCTTCATGGCACGACGGAACGCAACTCTTCTCTCCAATGACTCGGCCACGCTGCGAGCAACCAGGGTCGCATCCACCTCAGGTTGGCGTATCTCCTGGATGGTCACCCGCACCTTCTTTCCGGTCAACGTCTCTAATTCGCGGCGTAATTCCTCAACTTTTGCGCCACTTTTTCCGATGACGATGCCGGGTTTGGCCGAGTGGATCGTAACCGTCATCTGGTTGGCAGAGCGCTCGATGTCCACTTTCGGTACACCAGCATCAACCAATCTTTTCATCAGCATCCGTCGGACTTTGAGGTCTTCGTGCAGCAGTTCGGTGTACCCCTTGTCCGCGTACCACTTTCCCTGCCAATCCTTGATTACTCCCAAACGGAAGCCAACCGGATGGACTTTCTGACCCACTTAGCTATGCCTCCCTCTCTTTAACCACTACTGTTATGTGGCTTGAGCGTTTGATAATTGGAGCAGCCCGTCCTCTGGCCCGCGCTCTCCATCTCTTTAAACTGCGACCGGGGTCGGCTACTACCTGTGCAACATACAGATCCTCGGTCGATAGGTTAAAATTGTTCTCCGCGTTGGCGGCAGCCGACTTCACCGCTTTCGCTATCAGATTTCCTGCTTTATTGGGTATCAGTTGCAGGACGGCCATCGCCTCCCGCACACTCTTCCCCTTTATTGCATTCCCCACCAGGCGCACCTTTCGCGGAGACATGTCGACGTGCCTGGCAATCGCCCGAACTTCCATCGTCCTCTCCTATCGCACCGAGGTCGACTTTTCACCGCGAGCTACGTGGCCGCGGAAGTGTCGCGTTGGCGCGAACTCTCCAAGCTTGTGCCCTACCATATTCTCGCTGATGTATATAGGCACATGCCTCTTGCCATCGTGCACCGCGATGGTATGACCAACCATCTGCGGAAATATGGTAGAGTCTCTTGACCACGTCCTTATCACTCGGCGCTCACCAGTGGTATTGAGCGTCTCTACCTTCTTCAGCAGCCGGCCGTCTACGTACGGCCCTTTCTTCAAAGAACGGGACATCCCCACCTCCTACGAGGTCGACGAATACTACTTCTTCCTCGACTTGATAATCAGGTTGCTGCCCAGCTTGCGCCGGCGCGTCTTGTATCCCATCGCTGGTTTGCCCCAAGGGGTCTGAGGCTGTCCCCCGATGGGCGCTTTCCCCTCACCGCCACCATGCGGGTGGTCTCGAGGTGTCATGGCCGAGCCGCGCACCGTGGGGCGTATCCCCTTATGGCGTTTCCTTCCGGCCTTGCCTAACTTGATCAATCCGTGATCGACATTGCCCACCTGGCCGATCGTGGCCATACAACGGGTGCTTACAATTCGCACCTCACCTGAGGGCAGACGGATCTGAGCATGCTCCCCTTCCTTTGCCATCAATTGCGCTACAGCTCCGGCACTTCGCACTAACTGAGCGCCACGGCCAGGCTGCAACTCAACGTTATTGATCTGGGTGCCTACCGGAATATCCTGTAAAGACATCGAATTCCCAGGTGCCAGATCCGCATTAGTTCCGGAGGCTACTCTATCCCCTACCTTCAGGCCGTTAGTAGCAACCATGTAGCGCTTCTCGCCATCCTCGTACTGCAGCAACGCGATCCGCGCTGAGCGGTTAGGATCGTACTCGATCGACTCGACAACGGCTGGGATACCAATCTTGTCCCTTTTGGTATCGATTATCCTGTACTTTCGTTTATGGCCTCCACCCCGGTGGCGTACAGTTATGCGGCCATGAACGTTACGTCCGGCTTTCTTTTTCAGGGAAACCGTCAACGACTTCTCGGGATCCTTCTTGGTGATCTCCTCGAAGGTCGAGCTGGTCATCCCACGCCGACCAGGCGACGTTGGCTTGTATACTTTAACAGGCACCTGCCTATCCCTCCTTGATAGGTAGATGACCCGGAGGTTCTAGTAGTAATTGGGATCATCCGATCCCATACCTAACCAGGAAGTAACCCCCTGGCCCCCCGTGACGCCTACCGACTCAATTAGACTCCTTCAAACAACTCCTCGATCCGCTCCCCAGGTTTCAGGGTTACTATCGCCTTCTTCCAATTGGGCGAGAACCCTTTGCGGCGGCCGATCCCTCGCTCCTTACCGCGGACATTAATTATGTTAACATCCGCGACGTGAACGTTAAAAATCTTCTCCACCGCTTCGCGTATCTGGATCTTATTTGCTTCCCGAGCCACCCTAAAGGTGTACTTACCTTCCGCAACCTGGTTAGTGTTCTTCTCTGTGACCAGGGGTTGATCGATAACCTGCCAGATTTCCATCTATTCCTCCCCCAACCACTGAGTTACAGCGTTCACCGCGTCGACGGTCATTACCACCTTATCGCGGCTCATCAGGTCGAGAAGGTTCATCGTGCTGGGGACCACAGTCATCACTTCAGGCAGGTTTCTCGTTGCTTTGCCGACGATCTCATCCATTTCGGGCAGCACGATCATCGCCTTCCCATCGATACCTAGAGTCTTCAGTACAACCGCCATTTCTTTGGTCTTTGGAGAGGTGAGCTCCAACTGCTCCAACACCAGCAGCTTTTCGTCGGCTACCATCGAAGACAGAGCCGACCGTAAAGCTAACCTCCTCATCTTCCTAGGAAGCCTCTGAGCGTACGATCGAGGGTGAGGACCAAATGCAACCCCTCCACCTTTCCAATGAGGTGCCCGTCGGCTTCCCTGTCGAGCCCGACCAGTGCCCTTCTGCCTCCAGAGCTTGGAGCCCGAAGCTCTGATTTCGCTACGGGTCTTGGTGTCGGCGGTGCCCCGCCTGGCGTTGGCCAACTGGGCGACCACTGCCTGATGCACTACGGAAGCATTGGGCTCAATCCCAAACACGTAATCATTCAACTGTATCTGGCCAACTACCTCGCCGGCCATGTTCAAAACATCAACTTGAGCCATCAGCTATCCCTCCTGCCCGTCGATACCGCGAATCATCACCAGGCCTTTGGTCGCGCCCGGGATCGCTCCTTCAACGGTCAGCAGGTTCCTCTCGGGATCCACCCGGACCACTCTCAAGTTCCGTACGGTGATCTGCTCATTTCCAGAGTGACCCGCCATACGGGTCCCTTTCATAACTCGTCCTGGCGTCGAGCCGGAGCCGATGGCACCCGGTGCTCTGTGCCGGTCCGACTGGCCATGCGTCTTAGGACCACCGCCGAACCCATGACGCTTCACCACACCGGTGAAGCCGCGACCCTTGCTGGTTCCGGTAACCGTCACCCGATCGCCAGCCTTAAAGATCTCAACGCTGATTTTGTCTCCTACCTTCACGTCAGCAGGATTCTTCAGCCTTAGCTCCTTCAGGTGGCGCAGAGATGGGAGCCCGTTCTTCTGAAGGTGCCCCCGTTCCGGCTTGTTCAGCTTGCTGCTCTCCTCGAACCCGATCTGAACAGCCTCATATCCGTCCTTTTCGGCTGACTTTACCTGGGTCACGTAGCATGGGCCGGCTTGGATGACCGTTACAGCAATCATCCCGCGCCCTTCCTCGAAGACCCTGGTCATGCCAGCCTTCCGGCCCATGATTCCTTTGACCATGCCCTGCTCCTACGTCAAGCTATCATCGGCAGCCAGCATTCAGCTATCAGCTACAAGACCGTCCGTTAGGCTCGTCTATCTGCCGCTTTTCCTATGCTCGCTTACATATCCTCGCGGTTGAAAGCCGATAGCAAAAAGCTGATGGCTGACGACTAATAGCTATCACAACTTGATTTCTATATCTACCCCGGCTGGCAAGTTGAGTCTGGTCAACGCATCGATCGTTTTCGAGGTTGGCTCCAGCACATCAATCAGCCTCTTGTGGGTCCGAATCTCAAACTGCTCTCTTGAGTCCTTGTCGATAAACGGCGAGCGAATTACAGTGTATTTTTCGATCTTGGTCGGCAACGGTACAGGACCCGCTACTGCGGCGCCCGTTCGCTCAGCCGTGTCTACGATCTGCGCTGCTGATTGGTCCAAGATCCTGTGATCGAACGCCTTTAGGCGAATGCGGATCCTTTGTTTTGGCATTTCTTCCTCTCGGTCCTCAGCTTACCTATTCGATGATCTTAGTGATGGCGCCAGCACCCACTGTGCGGCCGCCTTCTCGGATGGCGAAGCGAGATCCCTCTTCCAACGCTATAGGCTGGATCAGCTCTACCTCCATCTGTACGTTGTCACCAGGCATCACCATCTCGACGCCTTCTGGCAACTTGATCGTCCCGGTCACGTCCGTCGTCCGAATGTAGAACTGCGGCCGATATCCGTTGAAGAACGGCGTGTGTCGACCTCCCTCTTCCTTCGCCAGTACGTACACCTCAGCAAGATATCTCGTGTGCGGCTTGATCGAGCCCGGCTTCGCTAGCACCTGACCTCGCTCAACATCCGTCCGCTCTATACCCCTAAGAAGACACCCTACGTTGTCTCCTGCCTGACCAGAGTCAAGAAGCTTCTTGAACATCTCAACGCCGGTCACTACTACCTTGCGCGTCTCACGGATGCCTATGATCTCTACCTCGTCACCTACCTTAACCTGACCTCGCTCTATCCTGCCTGTCACCACCGTCCCACGACCCTTGATACCAAACACGTCCTCTATCGGCATCAGGAACGGCTTGTCTACCGGACGAGGCGGCGTCGGTATGTACGAGTCTACTGCTGCCATGAGCTCAAGTATCGGCGCATACTCAGGGGCATTCATGTCCTTGGATTCACTCTCTAGCGCCTTCAGAGCACTCCCTCGGATGATCGGGATCTCATCTCCAGGAAAATGCTGCTTCGTCAACAGCTCCCTCAACTCAAGCTCTACTAGCTCAAGAAGCTCCTCGTCATCCATGGCGTCTACTTTGTTCAGAAACACCACTATCGCCGGCACCTCTACCTGGTGCGCTAACAGTATGTGCTCCCTCGTCTGCGGCATCGGACCATCCGGCGCACTCACCACTAGGATCGCTCCGTCCATCTGAGCAGCTCCTGTGATCATGTTCTTGATGTAGTCAGCGTGCCCAGGACAGTCAACGTGCGCATAGTGACGGTTGTCTGTCTCGTACTCCACGTGCGAGATCGCTATCGTGATCCCTCGGGCCTTCTCTTCAGGTGCGTTGTCTATCGAGTCAAACGCTCGGTACTCCGCCTCCCCCCGCATCGCCAACACCTTCGTGATGGCGGCCGTCAGCGTCGTCTTCCCATGGTCTACGTGACCTATTGTCCCCACATTTACGTGAGGCTTCGTCCGCTCAAATTTCCTCTTCGCCATGGCGGCGCACCTTCCTTCTTTTTTCTATCAACATTTTTTTAGTGAGTTGCGGCCGTCGACGACATATCGGCCTATTCGCCAAAATAGACCGTTAACCGGTCTATTTCACAACTGAGGTGTAGTGGAGCCCACAACCAGATTCGAACTGGTGACCCCGATCTTACCAAGATCGTGCTCTACCTGCTGAGCTATGTGGGCTCGCCCTTGTGCTAACTTAGGTGGAGGGGACAGGATTCGAACCTGTGTAGCCCGTCAGGGCGACGGTTTTACAGACCGTTGGTATTAGCCACTCACCCACCCCTCCCCGCATCACCCGCGTCGTCGTTGTACGGGGAAGTGCTAACGCACTCTAATAGTATAACTGACCGCTATCCTAGCGTCAATGGCGATGCCGGTTAAGCAGATAAGGGGTGCGCGACCTTTATTAATCACCAGCATTTTCGTAGTCGTAGGCTTTACTGGTAGTTAATCCCGTTCGAGCGCGCAGATCTCCAAGCATCTCGGCTGTTTTGAATCCGGCAACCACTCCTTATCCGCATCAACCGGCATCACGTACAGGATTCTCGACATTTTTCTCTCTAAGAGCTGAACAAAGATCCACAGATTACACAGATTTCAAAGAAATGCTATATGGATCTTACTGGTGCATCCGCAAATCCGTGGCAGATCAGGCTGCCATCATCTGTGAAATCTGTGGATGAGTTTCTCAGTAGCCGGGAACTCCCAACTCCTGGCAGGCCTTTACAAGGTCGGGGTGCACGTACACACCCTCCCTCTCGATTTCGACCCCGTCCAGGATTATCGTTGGGTTTAACACGATACCATCGGTGTGCGATGCAGCCGCCCAAGTCTTGCCCTTTATCTGCGCCCCCTGGCTCCCTATGCCCATCTCGATGCAGCCGAACACTCGCTCATCTTCAACGATCCGGCCGGTAGGCTTCGTCACTCCTGGGTTGAACCCCGGTGACCAATGCGCAATCCAGTACATCTTCTCGTCGTTAAAGCTCTTCAACCATCTTTCGAATATCCTGGCTTCGTTGCCCCCCTCTATCTTGGTAACAACCCCCTCTTTGACGGTCAGGCTCACTGGGTTGTGGAGCACACCAAGCTCGGCGGGTGGCCACAACGCGCCGTCGAAAACCAAACGGCCGTTCATGGTCTCTTCAACGGGGCACCACGAAACCTGCCCGCCCAGCATAATCGGCTCGCCTTTAGTGTCGGCCAGTTTCCCAGACTGCCGGACCTTCCGGCCCCTGTTATATCCGACCAGGTCGGTCCCGGCCGGGCTCAATACCCTGACTTCGTCCGAGGCTTCAACCAACCTGCGAATTGTTTCGCCCAGGGCAAGCAGTTTCGGGTAGTTGACCCGGCCTATGGTGTTAACCATCATCTCGGTATCCATACCGGTCAGGCAGATGTAGCGAACGCCGGCCGACATGGCTGCGCGCCAGGCAGGCGAGTGCAAGACATAGGCGTATGCAAACTCGATCCAAACGTCGGCCCGGGCTACAGCGCCGCCTACCGGTGCGGGAGGCTCCATCACTGCCGTCGGCCGTGTGTCGTACAAGATCACCGTGGGGACAGCCTCTGCGGCATAAGCAGCCTTAGCAGTAGCCTCTACAACTCTCCAATCGGTTGCAGTATCGGCAGTAATGACTACGTTCTCTCCAGGCTTGGTAAGCATCACCTGCTCTACCAGCTTCCTGGCAGCAGCAGCCAGTTCAAATGAAAGATATTCTGGTCGGGGTTCTGTACCAATAGACAGCTCCATGCTTTCCAACCTCCCAAAAAACGTCTATAAAAAAAGTTTCCCGCCCTGCATCACGATCTTTCCATCGAGGATCAGGTCGGCCTCCGGGATAACGTGATCCTGGTGGAAATCGGCGGCGTTCAATCCTCCCATGTGGCTCCCATCGCCGATTGCGATGTGGACGGTTCCCCTGATCTTTTCTGCTTCCAGGTTGATGTCGGTTCGGCGGGCATTGGGGTTGGTCCCAACCCCAAGCTCAGCCAGCATACGCCTAGGTTTCGCCACATCCCCCCGTTTCGGTAGATCCAGAAACGTCGCTAGCTTAACCCCCTCTTCTCCGCCGCCAGACACATCGACGACCTCTCCGTCTTCGAACGTCAGGACCATGTCGGATTCGGTAAGGCCTGGGAACCAGCCTTTCCTGACCACGAGCCTTCCCTTACCGATACCTTCAAGAGGTGCTGTGTAAGCCTCCCCGGCTGGGAGGTTGCCCCAAGCGCCGGGCCTGGTATACAAACCGTCGTCGCACTGCCCGGGTCGACCTTTGACGCTGAAGGTGATATCCGTTCCCTGAGGAGAGCGGACAGTGACTTCCTCAGCCGCAGTTATCAAATCAGCAATAGCTTTAGTCTCAGCAGCAACTGCGAGATAGTCCACGGCCATTGGCCCATCGGGGTAGAACATCTCTGGGACAAAGCGGGGCATACTCGCTACCCTCACACCTGCCCTTGAAGCGTTCTCTCGAGCTTCTGTGTGGGTCAGCGAGAACGATACTATCGCAATCAGTACATCGGTTTCTTTGAACTTGGCTGCGGCTTCGGCTGGGGGCTCACTGCCGGGCTGGCAGGTTGCCCGGAACCCAAAGAACTCCACCGGGTTCGCCGGGAAAGCCTCTCTGGCGATGTCGGCGACCAGGCGAGCCAGGTAGCTGCGGCGAAGGATCGTCTCTAGCTCCGGTGCAGAAAACTGGGCCCACTTGTCTGGGGCTAGTACGTCGGATGCTACCAGGATTCTCTCCCCATCTCGCACGCCCATATTCACCCGGAGCATGTTGATGACGCCCTGGGCGATTGCTTCTTTATCAATCCAGCTCATAAGAAGTCCTTATCTTGTTATTTGGCCAGGTGGCAGCGGACCCAGTGGCCATCCGAGAGGTGCGTAGGCTGAGGGTCTACCTTTGAGCAGATCTCCATTCTCTCAGGACAACGGAGGTGAAAGCTGCAACCCGGCGGAACGTTCACCGGGCTCGGTATCTCCCCGGTCGATAGCACGCGACCCGGCTTGAGCTGCTCCTCTTCTGCAGTAGCTACTGGGATCGACGAGAGTAGCATCCTTGTGTAGGGGTGGAACGGCTGCTGGAAGAACTCCACCGTCGCAGCCTGCTCGCAAGTTTTACCAAGGTACATGATGGCTACACGCTTGGCCACGTTGCGCATCAGGCTGAGGTCATGAGTAATGAAGAGGTAGGAGAGTCCCAGCATCTTCTGGAGGTCCAGCAGTCGGTTGATAACCTTAGCCTGCACTGAGACGTCTAGAGCGGATGTAGGCTCATCCAGGATCATCAAAGATGGCCGAGCTGCTAACGCCCTAGCAATTGCAACCAACTGCCTTTCGCCGCCTCCCAATGCCCTGGGATATGTGTCGAGCAGTTCAACAGGCAATCCCACTAAGGCCATCAGCTCCTCTGGGTTAGTGGGAAAACCCTGCCGTTTCCGGTGAGAATGCCATCGCAGCGGATCATCCAGGATCTCCCTGATACTGCGCCGGGGATTCAGCGAAGAGCCGGGATCCTGGAACACTATCTGGATTTCACCTTTCAGATCCAATGACCTCTTCGAGGCTGGCCGGGAGATGTCCTTACCTTTAAAAATGATCTCCCCCTCGGTCGGCCGGTACATACCTACTACGGTATAGGCAACTGTACTCTTACCTGAGCCGGACTCCCCAACTAGGCCGAGGGTCTCCCCCTCCTTCAATTCCAGATCGATACCGTCTACCGCTTTGACGAAGAGCTTATCTTTATATGGGAAGTACTTCTTGAGCCCTCGCAAGGTTAGCACTGTTTCGGTCATACTATTCTCTCTAGGAGCGAAAATGGCAGGCTGTTCTATGGTCGTCGGGCCCAACCTGGCGGTTGGCCGGCTTCTCCTGCCTGCATATCTCTTGCGCTTCTGGGCAGCGGGGCGAAAACCTGCACCCCTTTGGAGGGTTCAGGTAATCCGGCATCCCTCCGGGGATACCCTGGGATATCCCCTTTCCGGTTAGCTTGGGCACACAGCCCATCAGGGAAGATGTGTACGGGTGAACCGGGTTCCGGAACATCTCCGCCGTGCTGCCTGATTCAACGATATTGCCAGCATACATTACGTAAACTCTATCTGTCATCTCGCGAACCACGCCCAAGGAGTGGGTAACCAGCACAACCGAGAGTCCCTTTTCCCGGACCAGTTCGCTGATTAACCTGAGTATCTGGTCCTGGATGGTAACATCCAGCGATGTGCCTGGCTCGTCCGCCAGCAGCAATTGGCGGCTAGTGGCCACAGACATGGCTATGCAGATTCTCTGTCGCATACCGCCGCTCAACTGGAAGGGGTAGTTCGACAGGATTCGGGCTGGATCGGGTAGCGATACGTCAGATAGAGCCCTTTCCGCTATTTGCTGCACTTTGGCCGCGTTACTGCCTTCGCGTCCTAACGAGCTTTTGATCACCTCCCTCATCTGATCACCCACTGTGAACACCGGGTTGAGGGCGCTCGTTGGATCCTGGAAAACCATCGACACGGCCTTGCGGCGCCAATCCTGCAGTTGTTGGGGCTTCATAGCCATGACATCTCGACCCTCAAAGAGTATCTTCCCCTTAGCTGTAGCATTGGCTGCCAATATCCGCATTATCGCTTTCATCGTGGTGGTCTTTCCGCAGCCAGTCTCTCCCACCACGCCCACTCGTTCCCCCTTCTTTACGTAGAAGCTCACCCCATCGACAACTCGGAGCATGCCCTCGTAGATCCGGAAGGATACCTGTAAATCTTCGACTGTTAGTAATCTGTCCGTGCTCAGTTCTTGTCCTCCACGGCGAAGAGATCGCGGATGCCATCGCCCAGCAGATTGAAGCCGAGGACGATCATCATGATCGCCAGGGCTGGGAAGACGGTCATCCACCACTGCTCGGGCATATATTTCGCTCCGTCTGACACCATGTTCCCCAGGGCTGGGGCTGGGGGCTGCTCTCCCAGCCCGACGAAGCTGATTGAAGCCCCAACCATGATCACGATCCCCATATCGAGGGTCATCTTTGTGAGAATCGGTGAAACACAGTTGGGAAGTATCTCCCTAATGATGATGTGGAACCATCCGCCTCCGGATAGCTCCGCAGACCTAACGAAATACTCCTTGCTTAGGGAAGAGGCCATACCATATACGAGCCGTGTGTACCAAGGCCACCACATTACGGAGATGGCGATCATAGCGTTGGTCAAATTGGGCGTCAGCATTGAAGCAATAGCTAGAGCCAGTACCAGTGGCGGCACAGCCAGGAAAACATCGGTAATCCTGGTAATAACGGCATCGATAACGGTGCCTCTGAAGTAACCGGCGATCAACCCCAGCGTCGATCCCACCGGGACTGCGATACTCAGCACCACGATGCCCATCAACAGCGCAGAGCGTAAGGAGAATATAAGCCTGCTCAAAATATCTCGCCCTACGTTGTCGGTACCCATCAGATATTCCGATCCCGGCGGTCGGTTGGCGTTTCCGAAATCGACGAAAGCGCCTGCATGCTGAGGGTAGGGTGCAACCAGAGGGGCGAAGATGGCCAAAAGGACGACAATCGCCACAATGGCCAGCCCAACCACGGATAGTTTGCTGCTAGAGAACTTATACCACCCTTTTCCCACATCGTTCCATCGACCGTGCCGTCTGACGATAACGCCTTCCTGAATCATCTCAGGCCTCCCTTCCGGCGCCTAATCTGATCCTGGGGTCCAGGGCAGCGACGGCTATGTCGGTGACGATATTTGCGAGCACGAAAATGAGACCCACCGTCAGCACCACTGCGGTAACAGCGTTAAGGTCCTTGTTCAGCATCGCTGTCACCCCATACCGAGACAATCCAGGCCAGTTGAAGATCAGCTCAACCAGAAAAGCGTTGCTGAAAAGGGTGGCGAACTGGAGTCCCATTATCGAGACGCTGGGGATTAGCGAAGGCCTGAGCAGATATTTGAACATTATCTTCATCTGGCTGATACCCTGAGCTGTAGCCATCGCCACGTAATCGCGGCTGAGGTTATCGACCATAGATGATCTCGTTATTCGAGCCAACTGGGCGGAGCCGTTCATAGCCAGGGCTAAAGCTGGCAGAATGAGATGTTTAACGGCGTCCCAGAACAGATCCAGATTCCCTATCAACAGGCTATCTACTGTGATTAGTCCGGTTATTCTGGGAATGCCCGTATCCATAGTAACCCTGCCTACTGCAGGGAGAATTGGCCATAGGTACCCAAACAGTAATAAAAAGATGACTGCAAAAACGAACGACGGATTGACGATACCCAAATAGGCGATTAAACGGATCAGATTATCTACCCAACGCCTATTGAACATAGCCGACAATACGCCGAGGGATACCCCCAAGCTGATTTCTAGAAAAGCAGCGAGAACGACCAGCTCCATAGTCGCGGGCAGGAAATCCTGGATATCCTTCAGAACTGGTCGCATAGTGACCAGAGACATCCCGAAATCCAGGTGAAGCGCACCCCATAGCCAATATCCATACTGAACGAATAGAGGCTCGTCGAGGTGCATCTGCTCTCTCAACTCCATTACAACTGACTCCGGCGCCCGAGGGCCGAGAGCCATTCTGGCCGGGTCGCCGGGGATAACCCTTGAGAGCAGAAAGATAACGATGGACAGCCCAACTAGCGCGAATATGGACCATGCCAGCCGTTTAGCAGCATAGCGCCAAGAACTCACATCCAGCACCCCTTGCTAGTGTTGACCGTCTGAGAGAGCTGGGGAAAGCTTTCCCCAGCTCTCTCGATATCGGGCTACCTACTTGAACTCGATGAAGCGCATATAGTTTATGTAACCCAAGCCCGCAAGTACCGGTTTCCCGGCCTTCACTAGCTCTGCTGGGACCCAGGTCAGAATGGATGACTGGTAAGCGCGCTGCTCCGGCAGCTCGAAAGCCGGAATAGTGGGGAATGTCTCCATAATCTTATCCTGAGCCAGCGCGTACACGTCCAAGCGCTTCTGCCTGTCTATGGTTTGTATCGCCACGTCGATAAGCTCATCGACTTCTGGATTGTTGGACCAGCTCATATTCTCCCAGGTCCCTGAGGCTTTCGAGTGGAATCCGGCTTCCAGAAGCGATCCCGCCTCGCTATAGCTGGGAGGTAGCACTACGGTAGATGCGTGGGGTGTAGACTCAGCTTTGCTCGCCTGCTCTACCAAAGAAACCCACGGTGTTTTGATTACGTTGACTTTGATCCCAACCTTAGCTGCATCGGCTTGGACTGACAGCGCCAGCTTCTCCCTGTCCGGGGTTTCGGCAATCCAGACCAGGTCTATCGGGTACTGATCGATTTGGTCAGCATACTTAGACTGGGCCAGCTCCCTCTTTGCAGCCTCCAGGTCTTGCTTGAATACAGGCACGTTGGGGTTGTGGCCGGGTAGGACAGATGCTATAGGTCCAACTGCGGGAATCGAGCCGGGGAACACCACCTTGGTTAGAGCATCGTAGTCAATCACGTACCCCAGTGCTTTTCGGAAGTGAATGTCATCAAGGGGCGGCTTCGTGTTGTTCAAGGGCACATACATCATCTTCCCAGTGGGGAAGCTCACGACGCTCACGCCCTCCATCTCAGAGAAGCTCTTGTAGTTCTCCTGCGGCTGATACTCGTCGGCGATCTCTAGCTCTTTTCGAGACATCAGCGTTCGGACCATGACCGGCTCGGTCGATCCGATCAGTTTGAAGCCGTCCGGATTACCTGGCTTAAAGCCATCCCAATAATCGGCAAACTTCTCCGCCAGGAGGTACTCGTTCTGGCGCAGCTCCTTAACCTTATACGGGCCGCTTCCGGCATCGTTTTCCGCTAACCAGGCTTTGCCGTAGTCCTTATACTCGCCGTACTGGCCTTCGGCAAGATGGGCCATGACCTCTTCTTTATTCAAAATGTACAGCCTGGTAAGTGTGGCGAGGAATGGACCGAATGGTTTGTTCAGCTCGAACTTGACCGTGGACTTATCAGGGGCCGATACACCCTTTACTCGCCCGGTGAACAGGTAGGCGTAACCCTGCTTCACGGCAAGCAAGCGCTCCATGCTGAAAACCACATCTTCGGCCGTTAGCAGTTTACCGTTGTGGAACTTGACGTCGTCTCGTAGAGTGAAGGTGTACTCGAGCCCGTCGGGCGAGATCTCCCATTTGGTAGCCACGTGGGGGCTCAACGTTCCATCGAACTCCGGGAATACCAGGGTGTCGTACAGGTTGACCAGCGCAGCGGAGCTGGAACCATCAGACCCAACAGCAGGATCGATCTTAGGGGTATTAGCCATGGTAAAACGGACGATCTTCTCGCCTGCGGGAGCCGCAGATTGCGCTGCTGTTGGGGCAGCGGCCGCGGGGGCTGCGGTGGATGCTGGGGCCTCGGCTTTCTGCTGAGGCGCGGCTTGTGATTGCGAAGCCGGAGCAGATGTTGCCGCAGGCTGTGCTGGCTCACCTGCACATCCCGCCAACCCCAACATGCCCACCGACACCGCCAGTGCCATGGTCGCCATCCAGGACCTGACCAGAGTTTTCCTCAACCTAGTCCTCCTTGTTTACTGTGAACTCTCTTCTACAACTATGGACATCGCCAACAATTCCTTTTGTGGATCGGATATCCGTTCACGTCTATCCCCTAGATACCACCCCCGTTCTCCAATTTGTTCCTGCCCCTGCATAGCTAAGCAAGTTATTGGGGACACCCCCCCGGCGCAAGCGAGCACGCAACGCGAGCGAGCACAGCGTTGCGGTCACACCTGCCAGTCCTCAACGCTGCGTTCGCACAGGTTGAGTACCCTGGGCCCGCCTATAGCAGCCTATGCCGCGATCAATAATTGGGTTACCCCTTTAGCAAAGCTTCGGCAAATCCGGCCAAATCGCGGTGGACAACCTTGCCCCTATCGGTGAACGGTTCGCCGTCTAACCAGATGGAGCTGTTCAGCGAGATGGCATCGGTGTGCGAAGCTGCGGCCTTATCCTGAGGTGGTGTGAGATATGACGCCACCGATCCGAATCCCCATTGGGTTGCGCCCCAGATACGCTCATCCTCACCAACCTAGCCTGTCAACCTCGCCCGAGGGTGGAAGCCGCAGGAGACGTGGGCTACTCGCAGCATCTGAGGGTCCTCGAAGCCCTTTAACCAGTCCTCCCACTCGGTGGCCTCACGCCCCCCTCTATATGTGTGATCACGCCTTTTTCGATGTGCACTTGCACCGGTTGGGTCAACTCTCCGATTTGCGGGACGATCGATCCGTCGAAAATCACCTTTACCTATCTTTTACCTATCTTTTCGTTCCTGCGGGTTGGTCGAATCCAGCGTTGGAAGCTCGGTGCCGTCCTGGCCTTTGAAGCTGACAGTATAATGAGCCATTGCGGGATTGAACGTGGTGATGACTTTAAAGGGCGACACCTGGTATTGCTGTATCGGATTGTAGGCGATCAACGATGATACGCTGGTAATAAGCTGGTTGGATGGGGAGTACCATCTCACGAGCGCCTCGACGTCAGAGAGGCTTGCTCCGCCTATGTTCCTTACCTGGCCTTCGACAATGGAAAGGTTATACTGGGTAAAGCTGTTACTTGTCAACAATTCCAACTCAATCCCGGTGGCGTTACGTGAGGCAGCAGCCACAGGCGTGTTTGGAACAGATTGATCTACTAGATAATCGGCTACGACCCAGCCTTTCTGCCCATCTGGGTCTATAACGTTTGTCCAGATCCGGCCTTCGACGTACCGGTCGTCGCCGATTACCATCATTTTCGTGCCATCAGGCCACGCATTGATCCTGCTGCCAGTCCCAGGTGTTAGCCTTATATTCACTCCTTCACCATCCGTGTTGCCGACGACGAGTGAGGTAGGCCAGGGGCGTTGGTTATCTGTGGGTTGTGGGGTTGTGCTGGGGGATACCACCGGTGCCGAGAGGGTCTGGCCGCTCGTTGCCGGATTCTTCGCGTCGCTTATCGTGCTGTTTGAAGCTCCAAATCCGATCAGATTCTGATGAAGCGATCGGGTGTCTGGGCCCGGCAAGGCGCCTTGCGGAGCCACCGGAGCGCCGCTGTCGGCCATCGCCTTCGCTCCGTAATCCTCCGCGGCAGCGGGTCTCCATGAAGAAGCCATCACCACTAAGGTGAACATCAGGCACACCTGCACCAGAAGAAGGATAACAATTCCCGCGGTTATGAGCTTCGAGCCGGAGGAAAACGGGATCGATGTGCTCGAGATATTCGGGGCAAAGGTTGTTACTGGCGCGGGCTCAACAGGAGCGCTGCTAGGCTTAGCTATCGAACCGTTGAGGTAGAGATCCAGGTCCGCTGGCCTAACTCTCCAGTGCCTGCCCAGTTTAACCCCTCTCAGCCGACCGCTTCTGAGCAGTCTTAGCACCGTGCCCACGGAAATCTGCAGCATCGAGGCTATCTGTTGAGGTGTCAGAAGCTCATTTCTATCTTCCACGGCACCGCTCTGCAATGTGGAATCGAATCGAGCCAGTTCTCGACTGGCACATACCCGCTCGAATTGGATGGCTCAATTATCTTCTACTTCATGGGATATTTCCACTATTAAGGATTACCTTAATCCGCAGATTCCCTCCTGGCAGTACGGGTAGCTGAAGTAACAACAGTTGTGAATGCCATTTTTGTCTATCGAACAGGGCTTGGAGGCGAGCGAGGGCAAACTGAAGGGTCTCACCAGTTGCTCAAAACTGGGGAGATTGTGTCAGGCGGCCTTACTTACCGTCATCAGGGCATGCTACGCCTTCCCTCAAAGGGCGAACAGGGAAGACGATATACGCTTAGACGGCTTATCCTGCTGGCCAGACAGCTATCTGCAGTCGATACATCCCGGGCCTGGTTATCCTCTCCAGCAGCAGCCGGTGGAGACGGATGAAGACCTCTCGGGCATG
>JBMNNU010000247.1:0-5045 GCA_050942695.1 Chloroflexota bacterium | reverse complement strand
GGCTGCCAGCTCTCCATGTATCGAATCAGTAGAGTATATGAGAAGCTCACACATGGATATCCTGGAGGCCTGGAGAGAGCAGGTGGTCCGGGAGGGCAACCATACTTGGGTTGCTTCCGATGGGAAGAGTTACGACATCAGCCTGGTCGGCACCTGTATGAGCTGCCATACCAGTAAAGAAGAGTTCTGCGGCACGTGCCATACCTATACCGGAGTAGATCCCAACTGCTGGACGTGCCATGTTGCCCCGGAGGTGACGAAAAAGTGAAGGCCGATAGAAGGACATTTATCAAGATCTGTGGACTCACCATCCTGGGGCTGGGGCTGAAGCCTGCTGTAGATGTGCTAGCCGGAGAGGAGAAGCTAGTAGTCTTGCCTCAACAGGGCGGGGGCAAAACTGCCTTAACGGCTAAAAAATGGGCGATGGTTGTAGACCCTTCTAAATGTGATGGCTGCACCGCCTGCATGGACGCCTGCCATCAAGTCCACAATGTACCACATTTCGATGAACACAAGATCGAGGTCAAGTGGATCTGGAAGGAGAAGGGCGAGCACGTTTTCTCCGAGCAGACTGAGGAGTTCGGTGGGGCTAAGATAAGAGAGATCGACATACCGGTCCTATGTAACCATTGCGATGACCCACCTTGTGTGAAGGTTTGCCCCACCCAGGCTACCTTCAAACGGGAGGACGGCATCGTCATGATGGACTCCCACCGCTGTATAGGGTGCCGATACTGCATGGTCGCCTGCCCTTATGGGGCCAGGAGCTTCAATGCTGTGGACCCGCGACACGGGCTCGATATGGCGAAGGTCAATCCTGATTTCCCAACTAGGTCGCGAGGGGTGGTCGAAAAGTGCAATTTCTGCGTGGATAGGCTAGCTAAGGGGTTGATCCCTGCTTGCGTCGAAGCCTGCCCGAACAAGGCCCTGGTATTTGGAGATCTGGATGACCCCAACTCCGAGGTGCGGAAAGTCCTTGGGGCGCGCTTCACCATTCGGCGCCGACCTGCATTGGGAACCGGACCTCAGATCTATTACGTCGTGGCGTAGGGCGAGGTTGATATGCTAGAGAAAGTAGTGAAAGGAAGTCCACTCTACTGGGCGTGGCTGGCGTTTCTCGCAGCCCTATCAGCAGTTGGTGTTGCCATCTTCATTTGGCAGATGGTCACTGGGACAGAATACACAGCCTTGAGCAGAGATGTAGCGTGGGGCTTCTATATCGCCAATTACACCTTCATGGTCGGCGTGGCAGCTTCCGCGGTTATGGTGGTGATCCCCTACTATCTGCACAATCAGAAAGAGTTTGGAAAGATCATAGCCCTGGGTGAATTCCTGGCTGTAGGGGCAATTCTAACAGTCGTGCTGTTCATCACCGTGGACATTGGCCAACCTGGCAGAATGTTCAATTTACTGCTGCACCCGACTCCAAACTCACCGTTCTTCTGGAACGCAACGATCCTACCCGGGTATGCTTTGTTGAACCTGGTAATCGCCTGGTTTACGCTGGATGCGCTCGCTAGGGGTATGCCGATGCCGAGATGGGTCTGGTGGTTGATACTGCTGTCCATTCCGTGGGCTATCAGCATCCACACAATGACCTCTTTCGTCTACAGCGGTCTGGTTGCGAGACCTTTCTGGAACTCAGCCGTGCTGACACCCAGATTCCTGTCATCAGCCTTCGCCTCCGGGCCAGCGCTACTCATATTGTTGGGCCTGGCGGTTCGGCGCTTTACGAAATTCGATCCGGGTATGGGAGCTCTAGGTAAGCTGTCGCTCATAGTAACCTACGCCATGGTCATCAATCTGTTCTTGATCTTGACAGAGGTGTTCGTAGTGCTGTACGGGGCGGTTCCCGGGCATACGGAGCACCTCCAGTATCTGTACTTTGGCCTCAATGGCCACGGCGTTCTGGTTCCATGGATGTGGGCATCGGCCATACTCGGCGTCGCCGGGGTAGCGTTGTTAATCAACCCCGATGTGCGACGAAACCCGATGTGGCTGGGGATAGCCTGCGCGGCTGTGTACCTTTCTACCTGGATCGATAAGGGATTGGGGCTGGTAGTTGGAGGCTTCGTCCCAACGCCGCTAGAGCATATCACAGAGTACTTCCCGACGATCGGTGAGTTCGTCATGGCCGCTGCGATATACGCTTTAGCGCTGTTGGTGATCACACTTCTATACAAGATAGCCATCGCGACCCGCGAGGAGTTGGCTGCCTGATCTTGGATCTGAGACGAGCGAGACGGAGCGGATTTCCAAGGGGCTTGACGAAGTAGGAGATATCAGGACAATATAGGGTGTGCAGAGGGCAGCCAAAGGGTAGAACGACCTATGGAGATTAGATGGAAAAATAGTTAACATTGTGCGTAGTAGCAAAGAGTCAGGAATAAACGGGAGGTGTAGTAACAATGCCGGTTATCACTTTGAAAGGCCGAGAGTTCATAGTCGACGAAGACGGATTCTTAGAAGATCCGACGATCTGGGATGAGGAAGTCGCTGCCTGCTTCGCAGAGACCGAGGGGATCTCGGAACTCACAGAAGAGCATTGGAAGGTCATCAATTACCTAAACGGCTACTACAAGCAGTACGGTATCGCTCCGATGATCCGGAAGCTGTGCAAAGACACAGGCTTCGACCTGAAGAAGATCTACGAGCTGTTCCCGTCCGGACCCGCGAAGGGAGCTTGCAAGCTGGCTGGTCTGCCCAAACCTACTGGCTGCGTCTAGAAAGAAGGAAAGACGACGATGTACATTGTCAACATTGACGAATCCACATGCAACGGCGATGGGGACTGCGTCGATACCTGCCCGGCTGCTGTGTTGGAGCTACAAGACGGCAAGGCCGTAGTTGTGAACCCTGACGATTGCCTCGGTTGCGAGAGCTGCGTCAGCGTTTGCCCGACTGGAAGCATCACCATAACGGAGATGTAACAGAACGAAAAAGGGGGTGGCGGATCTCCGCCACCCCCTTTTTTTTGGTTCTCTAATCGAACTCTATGAAGGGCTGCTTGATGTCAACCATCGCGTTGACTATCAACTCAACGAGGCCTGTATAGTGGATGTTGTACTTCTCACCAAGTCCATGGTAGGAGATCAGCTCTCGGATCTGGCCCTTGCAGTTGGAGCATGGCGCACACACCATTTTGGGATCAGGGCTTGTCAACTCGTCTTTGAAGGCGTTCATGATCTGCTTCACCTTCACCCTGCCGGAAACCGAGTTCCGCCACTCCGGGAAGTTTAAGCCCTGCATGATGGCAAAGCCGCTGCCACCGCCGCAGCAGTAGTTGTCGACGCCGTGAGGGGTCATCTCCCGGAAACGCGGTGCGATTTTACGCAAGATCCGCCGTTGCGGCTCGACAATACCCATCGACCGCACGACATTGCAGGGGTCGTGAAGCGTAACTGGGAAATCGTTCCTAGAGGGATCCAACTTTAGCTTGCCACTGCTGACGATCTCGTCGAAGAGTGTTAAGCAGCTTTCTCTTGGAATGTTGTACTCTCCGGTGAAGATCCTGTCGGCGATCACGGAAAGCGCCTTGTGAGCGTGGCCGCATTCCCCGATAACGATCTTCTTGACCTTCAGCTTCTTGGCGATCTCAGCGTGCTTGAGAGCTACCCGAGCAAACTGGACGTCGTCGTACCATAAGCCGTAGTTGACAGCGTCATAACCGATCTGCTCACTAGAGAGAGTGTAGCTGATGCCCGCGGCTTCGAAGAGGATTGCAAAGGCTTCGGGGTTTTCAGGCCAAGCCAGGAACTCGCCCGCGTTGTGGATCAATAGTATGTCGGCGCCTTCCTTATCGATGGGCCATTTGAAACTCATCCCCGTTTTTTCTTCGACTTCCTCCTCCATAAACTCGATGTTGTCGAGGAGGGCTGGGGGTATCATACCGGTGGTTGAGCCTACCTTAAGCTGTTGAACGGAACCCAACTGGTGAAGCTCCTTCGGAGCGATGCCCAGTTCCTGGCTGAACAGCTTCCGGATCTCTCTGCATATCAAGCCGTTATCGACCCCGATCGGGCAGGTCTGAGCGCAACGGCGACACAGATTGCAGCGGTAAGAAAGCTCGGCAAGCCTTATAATGGTCTCCCAGGTTAGATTGATATCGGATCTGGTGAGCTTCGCTTTCAGCTTGCCTCCCGGTGTCGTGTATTTCCGGATGAGGCGACGCAGTACCTCGGCTCTGAAGCTCGGCCTGTAGATCTCCTGGCATCCGCTCGCTTCGTAGATGTGACACGAATCTGAACATGTCTGGCAGCGAGCGCAGTTCTCTAGTGAGAGCATTAGCGGTTGCCAGAAAGACCAGTTACTATCCTTTGATTGCAGCTTCCGTAGCCCCTGTAAAAATTTTTCTACAAGCTGCTCCTTTTCAGCCTGGTTTTTGGGACGAGGGTAGAGCAGCGCTGTGTAGCCATCCAGGCCGGTTTCAAGACTGGTAGTTTTCTCCTCGCTCAACGGCTTGAATGGCGGGTTCTGCGAACCATCGGGATGAGGGAGCGGCATCAAGTCTTCTGGGTGTAATTCTAGCAACGGCTCAGTGGGGTTGCTGATATCTTCGACGCGAATGTTTTTTTTGCTCATTACTGCTTCACCTCTGTGGCCGTCTCTGCCCATGTTTTTTCGCCGTGGATGTGGGGTGCAGACCAGCCGACCGGCCTGTTCAGACAGGACTGGATCTGCTCCAGCGTCTTTGGATCGTTCATATTGGGAGCGTCATCCCACCTGACTGTGTGGTAGGTGAAGTATTTGGCCACGAAGTGGGTCATATGGGTGAATGGAAGGTAGATCATGAATACCGACGCCAGTATCAACTCGGTAGCAACCGCAGGATGAACGGAAGCCGGTGCGCTGAAGGTCAGAGCACTTCGGAAGAAATCCCGCAGTAGAGCAAAGGAGTTGTCGGCTGTGAGCCATGCGTAAACACCACCCAGGAAGGCGGCGAGTATCACGATCAGATTTAGGTAGTCTGAAAGGGTGCTCATGCGGCTTAGATCGGGGTTGGTGAGCCGACGCCAGAGTAGAAATACAGCCCCAAAAGTGGCCAT
>JBMNNU010000245.1:0-5069 GCA_050942695.1 Chloroflexota bacterium | reverse complement strand
GCCGAGATCCTAAAGATAGGGGTCCTCTGCTCCGACGCCGAGATCGCAGGTCGACGGGACGGCGAGCTGAGCATAGATGGCTCGCCTACCGAGGGTGCGCTGCTGGTGGCCGCCCTGAAGGGGGGAGTAGATATCGACGAGCTGCGGGCGGAGTACCCGCGCATCGACAGGATAGATCGCGGCGACGGCCGTCGTTATATGGTGACGGTGCACCGAGGCCCTGAGGGGCTGCTGGCGCTGGCCAAGGGGGCGCCGGACGAGATACTCGAGATGAGCAGCCGGTTATACCTCGGGGATGGTGTAACACCCCTCGACGAGGAGAAACGGGCCGACCTTCGCCAGCAGAACGCCGACATGGCGGGCAAGGCGATGAGGGTGCTGGCCTTCGCCAGGAAGCAGTTGCCGGAGGGGTATGGGGAGGCGGATCTTTTCGAGGGGTTCGACTGGTGCGGGCTCGCCGGCCTCGTCGACCCCATACGTCCAGCGGCGCCCGAGGCGCTGCGGGCGCTGCATCGCGCTGGCATCCGCACGGTGATGATAACGGGCGACCAGGCGGCCACGGCGGCGGCTGTGGCCAGGCAGTTGGGGCTATTGGAGAGTGGGCCGCTGCACCTGCTGGAGGCTGGAGACCTGGCAAGCCTGGATCGGGAGGTGCTGCGCGGTTTGGTTCCCGAGGTGGAGGCATTCGCCCGTATACCTCCGGAGATGAAGCTGGCCATCGTCAAAGCCCTTCAGGCCAACGGAGATGTGGTTGCCATGACCGGCGACGGGGTAAACGACGCGCCTGCGTTGCGAGCAGCCGACGTGGGGGTGGCGATGGGCCAGCGTGGGACGGAGCTGGCCAGGGAGCTGGCCGACGTGGTGCTCTCCACCGACGACTTCTCCAAGATGGTCGACGCAGTGGAGGAGGGGCGGCTGGTGCGCGCCAACGTTCGCCGCGTGCTGCACTATCTCTTCTCGACGAACGCCAGCGAGGTGTGGGTCGTTGCGCTATCAGTCGCCCTTGGGCTTCCCTCGCCGCTCACCCCCGCGCAGTTGCTCTGGTTGAATCTGATCTCGGACCTCGCCCCGGCGCTGGGGCTCGCGACGGAGCCCAGCCACCCCGATCTGATGAAGCAGCCCCCCCAGGATCCTCACGAGCCAATCGTGCCACCGGCGCTCCAGCGCCGCATCCTGGGCGAGTCCGCGGCCTTAGCGGCAGGTTCCCTGCTGGCATATAGCCTCGGGCTGTTGCGCCATGGCCCAGGCCCTCGCGCGCGGACTATGGCCTTCTGGAGCCTTGCCACAGCTCAGTTGCTGCACGTGCCTATGGCCAGGGCAGGCGAGCTGCCCGTACTCCGGTATGGACGCCCATTCAGCCGCGCGCTGGCTCTGGGGTTTGGGGCATCCGCTCTGCTCCAGGCGGCCGTGCTGCTGGTGCCGCCGCTCCGGGGGCTCCTGGGCGGCGTCTCCCTGGCCCTGATCGATTGGCTGATCTCTTTACTGGCCGCTGTCGCGCCGATAGCCGCGATAGAGATCCAACGTAGTGCGACCAACCCCGCTCTCCCGGCCCCCGCGGAACCAACTGGGGAGATTTCGCCTTTGAAGGAGGCAGCATGACTCAGCGATTGCTTTTCACCTCCGCATCCGTGATGCTCGGCCACCCCGACAAACTGTGCGATCGGATATCGGATGCTTTAGTAGATACCCATCTGGCCATCGATCCCGAGGCGAGGGTCAGCGCCGAAGTAGCCGCTGCCGGGCAGGTGTTCTTCCTTGTCACCGATGTAGCCTTTCGGGGGGAGGTAGATATCACCGGCGTGGTACGGCGAACCATCGCCGAAACAGGCTACTTCCCAAAAGACATCGATGCTGATCGCTGCGCCATCCTTGCGCAATCCAGCAGCATGGGTCCGCCCTGGGTTCGTACAGCCCTTCCGGTTGAGGAGTCGCCTGAGGACAAGGCTGCCATGGAGCAGACCACCGTCTTCGGGTACGCCTGCTCCGACACGCAGGAGCTGATGCCGCTCCCGATCCTGGTGGCGCACAGGTTGTGCGGCAGCATCGAGGGTCTCGTACTTCGGCACGCGATCCCAGGCTTGGGGCCCGATGGAGAGGTGCAGGTTACGGTCGAATATATCGACCAGAAACCCGCGCGTATCGATACTATCGTGATCCAGGTCCAGCATAGCGGGGACCCGAAGCCGCTGCGGGAGGAGCTGACCGCCCTGGCGATCGATCCCGTGTTTCAAAAGCTACAGATAGCCCCCGACCAGACGACTCGGGTGATAGTGAACCCGGCGGGGCCGTTCGAAGCCGGTGGACCCGCTCGAGACGCGGGGCTGACCGGCCGGAAGAACGCCGACGATACTTATGGGGGGGCGGCGCGGCACGGAGGCCACGCTCTCAGCGGCAAGGATCCCAGCAGGCTCGACCGCTCTGCCAGCTACGCAGCGCGGCACGTTGCCGCCAATGTGGTGGCGGCTGGTCTGGCCAGGGAATGTGAGCTGATGCTCTCCTACTCCATCGGCGAATCCAGACCAACCACCGTCTCGGCTCGCACCTTCGGAAGCGGGGTGTTACCGGACGAGCGATTATCCGTAATAATAGGTGAGCTGTTCGACCTGCGGCCGGCTGCAATTGAGAAGAGGCTTCGCCTCCGTTTACTACCTAAGGAGAGGGGAGGCAGTTTCTATCGTAAGCTGGCTGTGGGCGGCCACTTTGGCCGGACGGAATTGGACCCGCCGTGGGAGAAGCTGGATATGGTGGAACAGCTCCGTAGCGCCGATTACTGATCGCTGCATAGGTGATTGAAGGCGGTTCCAGGGAGCAGCGCCTGGCGGGCGTGACCGCAACAACGCAGTGGGGATGGTTCACGGCCCCTATTCGTTGGTGCTGAGGTGAACGGTGCGAAGGCCGGTTTGGGCCACATCAAGCGTTGCTGTAATGGTGTATACTCCCTTATACTGCTATGCAGTCGATAGCCTCTTCGAGACAACGGTTAGCGCAAATGTCAGATCTCGCTTCTTTCAACCAGAGGGTCTACCAGGTGGTCCGCGCGATTCCAAGAGGGATGGTGACCACCTACGGGAGCATTGCCCGGGCTTTAGGTGACCCTCGCAAAGCCCGGGAGGTGGGATGGGCGCTCAACGTTAAACCAAAGGATGAGATTGCACCGGCCCATCGAGTCGTGAACCGCGAGGGCAGGCTTTCCGGCGGTTGGGCTTTCGGGAGCCCAGAGATACAGCGCGGAATGTTGGAGGCCGAGGGTGTTTCTTTTCTTCCCGACGGTCGAGTGGATCTGGCAGCGCATCTATGGTGGCCCGATGGCTGCGAAGGGGGAGCCGGGCTGCCGCAACCACCGCTCTTTAACTGATCGCTATACAGCTAGATAAAAAAACTGGGATCCAGGGGGGTTGCACACGTAAAGGGGTTTGAGGTGCACCCAGTAAATTACTTTCGATGCGGGAGTCAATATAGCTAAGAGGACTCACTTGAGATCGACTCAAAGACGAGGGATCGAATCTGTTAGAAGAGATGATTCGGTACACAGCCGCTCCCCGGTGCGGCTGCTGTTGCTGCTGTTCGTTTCAGTTACACTTAGCTTAGCCCTTGCTACAGCGTTGCCGGCCGCATGGATCTTTTTTAACGGGCGAGAAGGCATATATGAGGAGACGGATCTAGTCCCATCCAAGCCGGTAGCGATTGTGTTTGGAGCTGGTCTGTTGTGGGACGGCAGCCCCAGCCCGATGCTCGCCGACAGGGTAGATGCGGCCGCGGAGCTGTATAAAGCAGGCAAAGTACAGCGGCTTCTCATGACTGGAGATAACAGCTCAGTGGGGTACAACGAGGTCGCGGCTATGAAGCGGCGAGCGGTTGAGCAGGGTGTGCCACCAGATATGGTCAACCTGGACTACGCGGGGTTTCGCACCTACGATAGCTGCTACCGGGCCAAGGCTATCTTCGGGATCGAGCGCGCGATCCTGGTGACCCAGCGTTACCATCTACCGAGGGCGCTCTACCTGGCGCGCTCTTTCGGGATCGAAGCGGTGGGGTTGGCGGCCGGCAAGGAGTATTACCCACGCCAGGAGTACTACGATCTGCGGGAGTTCGCCGCGATGGCTGTATCCTGGTACGAAGTTCACGTCATCCGACCTGAGCCACGCTACCTAGGCGACCCTGTAGACCTCGAGCAACAGAACAACCAGTAAAAGCCGGTTGAAGACCAAAGAGAGGCCATCGAACCCCAGTCTCCGCAAACAAGAGATCAACTCTCGTCAGTAAGTCCCATCATCTAGGATCTCGTAACGAGCGCGGCGCATGGCTGCACGAATATACTCCGTCAGCATCGCATTTTCACCTCCAGTAGGGTGATGCCAAGCTAGCCTGGATCAAGAAAAAGTAGCACCCCCAAATGGCGACCTGACATGCTGCGATTCTATCCGTTAACCGTTAGAAGCTCAAGTTACGAAATTATTCTTATTGATTCGTGGCCCTGAAGGGCCAGGCTAACTACGGACCGGAGGTTAAGGCCGGCCATTATGGCCGTTGACAAAATAAACCGACATTGCATCCAAAACAACGTAGGGGCGGGCCACCGTGCCCGCCCGGTGCCTCGTGGGATGGTGCTGACGTACGTGGTACCGGGCCGGCAGGGGCGCCGGCCCCTACGATGCTGTTGTACGATTATTTAGTCAACGGCCATTATGGCCAGGCGTCGAAACCAGCCATTTTTCCGGAGAAGACTTGAGGCTCACCCCTGCGCCCTAGGAGCCCGTCACCTTTCTGGGCTACAAGCATCCGTAGTCCAGGGCCCTGTGCCCTGTCGTCCACGTTGACCTGCATCATCCAGGATGGCATATACCAACGAGGGCTGCAGGGCAGAGCGCCCTGCACTACGGGTGCATGAGAAGCTCTTCCCGGAAACATACGGACACCGCTGAGTACGGCATGGTTCACACAAACAGCCAGTTCGTGTAACGGTCTAATGCTGTAGCGTCGGGCCTTGTGCCTGACGTGGTACCTCGTCGGGGACGAGCCCCGACGCTGGTATGGAGTGACCTGTCAAGCTAGTGGTGCTGTTTTGGTTT
>JBMNNU010000246.1:0-5069 GCA_050942695.1 Chloroflexota bacterium | reverse complement strand
GAGAACCGCCTTGACACGTGCCAGCAATGCCAGCGAACTGAAAGGCTTGGTGATGTAGGCATCAGCTCCCATTTCGAAACCCAGCACCTGGTCTAACTCCCCGCTCTTAGCCGCAAGCATGATCACGGGGACATCGGACGCCCAGCGGATCTCCTTCACCACCTCATAGCCGCTCTTACCAGGGAGGTCGACCTCCAGCATCACCAGATCGAGGCGCTCGTGCTGGAAGAGTTCGATAGCAGTATCGCCATCGCCAGCGACTACTACGGCCGCATCCTTCCACTGAAAGCGGAGTCCTACACACAGCGCGTCGATTACACTGGCGTCGTTATCTACCAGTAAAATCTTGATGCTGAGCCTCCTTCACGAGCATACGTTCTATGCCTATAGATGCTCTACTTACTGTTCAGCCGAAGCTATAGTGAACATGGCGGGCCACCAGCGCTCCCAGCAAGCGCATTCCGGCTCCTGTTGGGATTACACCGAACCAGTAAAGCAGAGCCGGCTACCAATAAAATGGCTGTGTACAGCGCCGGATAGAACCACGATGGCACCACCAACTCCCCTCCGGGGATCCGGAGAGGGTGGATGGCCAGGCGAACCAGGCTGTACCAACACGCGCAGGCCAGGAAAGCTGCGCCTTCAGATGCTCTGCGATTGAAAAGCCACAGCACGAAGCCAACTGCCGCCAGAGCTGCCAGGGCCTCGTACAACTGAGTCGGATGCACGGGGCGAGGGGCGCTCTGCAGAGATAAGAGCCCCCCGCCCAGCAGTTGATGCAGGTGGGCGTTGCTCCCCGATGGAAAGGTGACGCCCCACGGCAGGTCGGTCTCCCTGCCGTAGCAGCAGCCGGCCATAAAGCAGCCGACCCTCGTCAGGGCCACCCCAACGCCGATGCCGGGCATGGTCGAGTCGGCTAGCCGCACCAAATCCACCGAAAGCAGGCGGCTCATTGTCACCCCGACGGCCACGGCCAGGATCAGCCCCCCCCACATGGAGAAGCCGTTGAAGTCCAAGGCCAGCAGCCGTCGAGGCTCCCGGCTGTACAGATCCGCCTTAGTAATCGCATCGAAGAGCCGAGCCCCAACGGGGAAGGCTACGGCCATAGCCAGCAGGCAGGCCAGGCTGCGGCCTCGATGCAATCCGCGGCGGGCAGCCACCAACCACGCCAGTCCGACGGTCGACAGTGCCGCCAGGCTCAGGAAAACCCTGTATGAAGTGGTGTGAATCTGAATATCTCCAAGGACCAGGCTAAGCGAGGGATGCACTGGATTTCCCCCTAATTATGCTCCGCAGGCTTCTAATTAAAGGTCGCCGTCCTGGGAGCGCGGGCGGCCCGCGCTCCCGGTATAGGTTGCGACGCTTCGCTCGTTCGTTTTGAACGCCCTAAACTCGCCATTTCGATCAAGTAAGTAAGCGCCTACGGTTTGGTGGGCTCGCCATCTGCCGGCGCTGGACTCGGTTTTGGCTTGGCGACGGTCCAAACACCCTTGGCCTCTAACGCGAACTCTCCGTCGCTGCCTATCGACATCTGCATGCTACCGCTGATCTTGTAGTCGCTGCCCTCCTCGGAGACCTGGCCCTCGAAATGAGTCCGGTAGTCCTTGATCTCAGAGTCGATTGTGAGCCAATCCCCGGCCAAGTAGTAGCGAGAGGCCGGAGCTTCCTCGGCACTGCTGATGACTACCGTACCCCCCTGAGCCGACTCAGGCTTGAAGTCCATCGTCAGCGTCTGCTCCTGATTGAGCTCCTCCTTGTAACTATTCTCGCACTCCTCCCTGGTGATTACCGTCGGAGGCTTGGTGTCGTCGAAGGGATCCTCGATCGTAATGGTGTCCATGTTCACTTTTACATCCGTGATGGTCATGGTCCCGGTCCAGAGGCCGGTCAGGTCCACGGGAGCCAGATGAATGATGCTGCACGCTTTGTTGTCTGTCCGGGTCACTTTGACCGAAGGCTTACCGTCGGGCTTCAGCAACGTGAGGTTCCAGGTTACTTCTCCCGCCTTGTCCAGGTGCTTCGTGCTGTCCCCACCTATCGCGCCCTCTCCCCAAAGCTCTATCTTCACGTCGGTGCCATTCGGACCTACAGCCCCAACCGTAGCCTTGATCGTGTACTCCAGCGGCTTGGTGCTGCTGGCTACCGCGTCTATGGTCCCCAGCTTCAGAAGGGACTCCACTGTCGCATCGGCTGGCACCTTCTTCAGATCCTTCAACACCTTCAGCACCGCCCTGTCAACCCTCAGTACCCTGCCACCCACCGATTCATCGATCTGGACCTTCTTCCCGCTCACGTCCGTCTCTGTCGCAGCCGTCTCCACCAGGATCTTCTTGATATCCGCAGCCGTCAGATCCGGGTTCAGCGACTTCAGCATCGCCGCGGCAGCCGTGACCTGGGGAGTGGCGAAGCTTGTTCCGCCGTTCTCGTTGGAGACACGTCCATCGGCGCTCACCCCAGAGACCACTCTGTGCCCCGGCGCTCCCAGGGTCACCTCGAAGTCGTCGCCATTCATGTTGCTGGTCTCCCACTTGGACCCGTCGCTGTCCAGGTTGCCTACGGTGATCATGTTGGACAATGGGGCACCCCCCAGGCCAATGGCCGCTGCCCTTCGTTTCCTTCCCATCGTTGCCGGCTGCGACGACGAACAGCACCTTCGGGTGATCCCTGGCCATCTTCTCGAAGAACTTACGATATGCCTGGGCCAGATCGGCATTCCCATCAATGTAGTTGCCCTGCTGGTCCGTGTGCCTCGTCCCCTAGGAGCAGTTGATGACCGTTGCGCCCTTCTCGATCTGCTCCTTGAGAGGTACCAAAGGGCCGATAGAGAAGGTCTGCCCTCCAGAAACATATGTGGTGGGATCATCGGCGTCGTCGGGGTCGGGGGCTACGGCAGTATTGCCGCCGTACTTCTGGCCAAACACGTTGGTATGGGTAATCTGCATCTTGCTGCCGAGCGGAGAGGCAATACCGGCCATCCCGCCGTTGTCAGGGTTCGCCGCAATGATGCCGGTCACCGCTGTGCCGTGGGTCCCTTGAGGCATGGCTTTACCGTCGGACCCGTTCTCGGGCTGACTCACCTCCCCGTCGGAACCCTCCGTGTTTACCTTGACGTTGCCATCGAACTCATCATTGCCCTTGTATAGGGCGTTATCGGTCACCCCTACGTGCACTTCGCTGAGTTCCGCACCACTGGCCTTCAGGATGTCCCAGGCATTCTGCACGCCGATCATCTTGTAGGAAGAGCCTTTCTCCCCACTGTATACCGGGTCGTTCAGAGCGCTGCAGCGCTCCCCCTTGATGTCCGTCCACAGCTCGACGGCCTGGTTGGGGAAGGCCAATTCGACACCGTTGGTACCCTTTGCCTTCTTTATCGCGGCATCCAGGTCCGCCTCAGTAGAAGTGGAAAGCTCCAACTGGTACAGGTTGATGTAGGAGACCTCTCCCACCACAGAGCCATCCAGCGTCTTGGCCACCGCTTCAGCGTCTGATTTCTTCAAGCCATCCTTCAGCACGATTCCCATCTGGTTGATCGGCACCTTCCCCCATGCCTTTGTCTCCACAACCTTGTCCTGGGCATGCCCCTTGACACTAGCCGTCCCGAGATCCGGTTTGGATATGGAGGAACTGGCGCCCTTGCCGGGCAGAGATATGCCTATAGAACCGGATCCAGAGCCCTGTGACGATGATCCGGAGGGGCCGCCGACCGTCTAGCCGGGTAACCCGCCATCCCGGCTCAGGAATAACAGAGCCCCCCCGCCCAGTATCAGCACTGCGACGAAGGCGATAGCTGCCGCAAGTAGGTTGCTCATCCCACCGGCTTTGGACCCTGTCTTTGCTGCTGAGGTCCTTACGGCGGCATTCCGGTCGGCCCCCTGCCTCGTAACGGGAGCTATTTCCACAGCGGCTCCGCACTTCCCGCAGAAGCGCGTGCCCTCGCGGAGTTCGGACCCACACGATCTACAGTTCATCCCAGACCTCCATGGTTTTGACTAATGCCTCCTGCATAGGTAAGTAAATTATTGGGGACACCCCCGTGACGCGAGCTGGCGCTGCGGCACGCCCACCAGGCCTCAACGCTGCGCTTGCTCGCGTTGAGTACCCTGGACCCGTCTTTAGCTACCTATGCAGCTATCAGTAAGTAGGAGGGCATTTCGGCAGTCACTTGAAAGCTTGAAAAGCTGCCAGTATCTGCTCGCTTTTCGGATGATCCTTGACGGAAAACTTGGCAACTGCCTTGCCGCTTTCCATAACCGAGTAAGAGTTTCGCAGGAGGAACTCCTCCTTATGCCAGGCCGGATCATTGGTTTTCGCGTCATAGCCGTTTTTGTCTATGAATTGCAAATAGCTTTGAGCCGTGCTGTTCAGATTGTTAAGGTCATATTCGAGAACCGCAAACTGCTGTTCGTCCAGTACTACCGTATACTGATTGATGCAGCCATACATGGAATTTAACGTAGAGCTGCTGGTCTTTTCCTTGATTTGAGCCTTAACCCCAGCATCATTCCAAGCCTTGATCAGAGCATCGATGCGTGAACCGTCTTTTCCAGCCACGATTGGTTGGCTTTGATTCGCCGGCTTGGCATCAGATGTCTTCGGCGGGGCGTTATCACAAGAGGTAAACACCAATATGGATACGATTCCCATCAGTATCAGAGACAGGTAGCGGGCGGCTCTTCTCGACTTCATAACGCTCATACTCCTTTTTGGAATTCTGCTCATACTGCTTCAGCAGAGGCCATTCGTGTGCTGTTCCGCAATTCCACATCGCACCGCAGGGAATTGTGGAACTCCGCGCCAAAAGCGGCCTACTGTATTCCCAGCATCCATCGGGCCTTTTCTATCGGGTTATAGCCGGGAATATAGTGGAACTCGACCTCAGTAAGAGATTCAGGAACCGCATACTCCCGCTCGAATTCGGCCTCCACACCCGGAGCAAGCTTGCTATCTTTGGGGTTGTCCAGCTTGATGCCGGTTGTTCTCTCCGGACCGTTTCTCTTGCCTGTGTCTTTATCCACCCATTGCAGGTCGCTGCTGACATCTCCGTATATTTCTTCTTTACCGTTATTCTT
>JBMNNU010000244.1:0-5072 GCA_050942695.1 Chloroflexota bacterium | reverse complement strand
CGCTGTCGGGACGGCTAGCAAGCCCCCGCCCTACGTTTTCGTGCGGCCGTTTAGCGGCCGCCCATGGACAACCGTTGCTCGCTACCCCAGCTTGTCTCTCAGCAGCTTGTTCACCACGCCAGGATTGGCCTGGCCTCGGGTAAGCTTCATCACCTGGCCAACCAGGAACGCCAGGGCGTTGGCTTTGCCGGATTTGTAATCCGCCACTGCCTGCGGGTTGCTCTTGATTACGTCGTCGACCACTACCTCCAGGTGGGCAGTATCGCTGATCTGGGCCAGCCCCTTCTCTTTCACGATCTCCCCGGCTTTCCTGCCAGTGACAAACATCTCCTCGAACACCTCTTTACCGGTGCGGCCGCTAATAGTGCCCTTGTCTATCAGAGTGAGCAGCTCCGCCATCATATCGGGGGTGATCTTCGTCTCGGTCACGTCGCCCTCGCCATCCTTCAGCAACCGGAACAGTTCGCTCTGCATCCAGTTGGCAACAGTTTTCGGCTGGTTGAACTGCTTCACCGTTTGCTCAAAGAAGTCTGCGGTAGCCCTCGTGTTGGTCAGGAGCGCCGCGTCATCTCGCCTGAGCCCGTACTGGGCTACAAAGCGATCCCGACGGGCATCCGGAAGCTCGGGCAGCTTGGCTCTGACACCATCTACCCACTCCCTGGTCAACACCAGTGGCGGCAGGTCGGGCTCCGGGAAGTATCGATAGTCGTGAGCGAACTCCTTGGACCGCTGGCTTACTGTGATCCCCTTGTCCTCTACCCAGCCCCGGGTCTCCTGCACGATCCTACCGCCCTTGCTCAGCACATCCGCTTGCCTCTTGATCTCGTACTCGAGAGCTCTCTGCACGGCACGGAAGGAGTTCATGTTCTTGACCTCGGTTTTGGTGCCGAACTCCTTGCTTCCTTTAGGGCGGAGAGATACGTTGGCATCGCATCGGAAGGAGCCCTCCTCCATGTTACCGGTGGATACCCCCAGAGCCTGGAGGATCGCCCTCAGCTTGATCAGGTAGGAGCGGGCCTCCTGCGGAGTACGGATATCGGGGGCGCTGACGATCTCCATCAGCGGAACACCCGAGCGATTAACGTCCACCAGACTGTAGCTCTGGCCGTTTTCGTCGGTGACGTGGAGCAGCTTGGCGGTGTCCTCCTCAAGGTGGACCCGATTGATGCCGACCCGGCTCACCTCGCCGTCCTCTGTCTCCACCTGGATCCAACCGTTCCGGCTAAGAGGCATATCGTACTGGGAGATCTGGTACCCCTTCATTAAATCTGGGTACGGGTAGTTTTTCCGGTCGAACTTGCTGAACTCCGGTATCTCGCAGTTGAGGGCCAAAGCCGTCATCACGGTGTACTCAACCGCCTTCCGGTTGATGACTGGCAGAGTGCCGGGCATCCCGAGACAAATGGGACATACGTGTGTATTCGGCGCAGCGCCTGCATAATTCGCGCTACAGCCACAGAACATCTTGCTCTCAGTCAGCAGTTGAGCGTGCACCTCAAGACCGATTACCGGTTCAAATTCCATGATCGTGCTCCTGTCTAAACGGATATCCCTATTGAAATTGACAGATCACCTGGTGCCAGATAACCTACCCTAAGGTATACCACCAGGCCGTGCCCTCCCTGAATTCAGCGTCCTACCAATTTGGAGGCGTCCATGCATCAGGCAGTCGATTCACTGCCGACGAACTACGAGCAGCGCGGATCGCTCGATCTCTCGAAAAACAGGCTCGCAACGCTCGGCCTGACCGTCGCGGCGGCCGGGTTGTTGTTTCCCGTGGGTTGGCTGTTGCTGCGTTTCATATCGGCGACCCGGTCGGACGAAAGTTCGTTCGATCTCAGGTTAGATCTCTCCGGGACGATCCTGTTGCTGGCGGCCTTCGTGGCCCTGTCGTTCTCCATTGCGCTAGTCCACGAACTGGTGCATGGTTTGTCCTTCTGGCTCGTTACCCACCGGCGGCCGGTGTTCGGCTTTCGGGGGCTGTATGCCTTTGCCGCTGCCCCAGGCTGGTATATACCCTCCGGCCAGTATCTGGTGATTGGTCTGGCTCCCCTCGTATCGATTACCCTGGCTGGTCTGGCCATATTGCCGGTGATCCCCGTCGCGGCAGTGCCGCCGTTGTTCCTGTTCGTCCTGTTCAACGCCGCAGGCTCCACAGGAGACATCCTGGCGGTATTCTGGATATTGACCCGCGCACCGGCAACCCTTGTGCACGATGCAGGCGACGCGATCACAATATTTCAGCCGACACACTCCGCCTGTCCCGTCATCGGTCGCTCAGAGTAACCTCCCACAGGTCGGCGCTGCTATTGTAAATCAAATGAAAACAGCCCTCTGCCGTCCGGACTTCGTAGTGATAGAGGATTGGGCTGCTGCGCGCAACCCCCTGAGAGCGCCACTGGCACTCTACCTCCTCCACCTCCAGCCGTCGCCCCTCCCAACGGAAAGCCAGGGGCCTGTCCGGGTAGTGGCGGCCGGCGTAGCATTCGACTGTGGTCTCATACTCCGACAAGAGGTCGATTCCCCCTCACCCTTACCCTCTCCCTGAGGGAGAGGGTGATAAGTTAGTTTGGGGACACCCCAAACCCCACTATGGAGTTACACCCCCTGGACCTGCCTTAGCTCCCCTCTCCCTGTGGGGGAGGGGCAGGGGGTGGGGTCCGTCCTCAGCTTTCCACTAGCTGAGGCCTCTGCTTGTGCCAGTCGGTAGACTGTTCGTAAGCGTAGGCAGCTCTGAGCAGCAGCTCCTCTCCCAACGGCTTTCCGATAAATTGCAGACCCACTGGCATATCCTTTGAAAAACCGCAGGGTATAGATATGCCTGGTAAGCCCGCCATATTAACGGGGATGGTGCATGCATCCGATACGTACATAGCCAGCAGGTCGTCCACCTTCTCCCCTACCTTGAAGGCCACATCCGGTGTCGTGGGAGCCACGAGCAGATCGTACTTCTTGAAAACCTCGTCGAAGTCCCGCTTGATCAGGGTCCGGACCTTCTGCGCCTTCAGGTAATAGGCGTCGTAATAGCCCGAACTGAGAGCGTACGTCCCCAGCATGACGCGCCGGGTCACTTCGGGTCCAAAGCCTCGCTCCCTCGTTTTGAAGTAGCCGTCCCACATGCTCTCGGCATCTGGTGCCGAGTAGCCGTATCTCACCCCATCGTAGCGAGCGAGGTTGGCGCTGCACTCCGCCGGGGCGATGATATAGTAGGAGGCGAGGCTATACTTGGTATGTGGTAGGGATACCTCTCCCACTTCGGCTCCCAGATCCTCTATTTTTTCTATGGCAGCCCTTACCAAACGCTCTGTCCCTGGATCGACTCCCTGGGCGAAGTACTCTTTTGGAACCCCTATCTTCAACCCCTTCAGATCGGGGATGAGAGCCTTGGTGTAATCTGGCACAGGAAACTCCAGCGATGTGGAATCCTGAGGGTCGTGCCCGGCGATGGCGTTCAACACCAGGGCGCAATCAGTGACATCTTTGGTTAAGGGGCCGATCTGGTCCAGGGAGGACGCAAAAGCAACACATCCGAACCGCGACACTGCGCCGTACGTGGGTTTCATCCCAACAATCCCACACATCGATGCTGGCTGTCTGATAGATCCCCCTGTATCCGAGCCAAGTGCGAAAATCGTCTCTTGCGCTGCCACCGCCGCAGCAGAGCCGCCGCTGGAACCGCCCGGCACTCGTGAAAGATCCCAGGGGTTCAGGGTTGGGAAGAAAGCCGAGTTCTCAGTGGATGATCCCATAGCGAACTCATCCATATTAGTCTTGCCTACCAGAACCGTCCCCAACGCCTTCAAGCGGCTAGCCACAAAGGCATCGTAAATCGGTACGAAATCCTCCAACATCCTCGAGCTGCAGGTGGTGCGTACCCCCTTGGTACAGATCAAGTCCTTCAGAGCTACCGGCACTCCCAGGAAGGGGTTGTCCTCACCGGCCGCCCGACGTTCGTCGGCCTTTTTGGCCTCCTCCAGAGCTAATTCGGGAGTCACGGTGACGAAGGCGTGGACCAACGACTCCAAAGCCTCGATCCGCTCCAGGACTGAGCGAGTCAATTCCACCGAGGAGATCTGTCGGGTACGCAGCAGTTCGTGAGCTTCGTGGATTGTTGCTTCATAAAGCTTCAACGTAATATCTCCTTCGAGAGTCCTGAGTGCTGGGCCTGAGCCCTCTTAGGAGACAATTCCCAGGACTAAGGACTCAGGACTATTAAATATCCGGCGGGCCGTCGGATTGCTCTCCTTCGAGTACGGGCGGAATTTTGAAGTAGTGGTCCTCAGCCCGGGGGGCATTGGCCAGGATCTCGTCCGGGGGATAAGAGTCAGTAACCCGGTCCTCGCGCATAACGTTCTGCAAGGGGATCACCTGCGCCGTCGGAGGGATCGCGTCGGTATCAAGTTGGTTAATCACCGCCACATGCTGCAGAATGTCGGAGAGTTGACCCTGGAACTGGACCTTTTCTTCCTCGGACAGGCCGATTCTGGCAAGATAGGCCACATGCTCGACTTCCTCGCGGCTGATGCTCATAGGGGCGCCTCTCGTAATAATGTAATCTCAGTAGGGGCGCACAGCCGTGCGCCCCTACCCACATCCATTATTAGTAGTATATCATCCGCCTTTTACGGCTCGCCACATGCAGGTTAGCCGCCTATCCAGTTCCTGCCCTCTCGCCACACTCCAGATGGCAGCCGCTACAGTCTCTATTGCACGGCTCTACATGGATGTTGACGGAGGCCGGCCCCAGGGCTGTTTCCAGATGTCCCTCAAGGTGGTCGCATAGGTCGTGCGACTCCTGGACAGTGGTGTCGGGTTTTACCACCAGGTGCAGGTCTACATGCCGCTCGCCCCCTGCTTTTCGGGAGCGGAGTTTGTGGTATCCCACCATCATCTCGCTGTGCCCCTCCAGAGCATCGCGGATCAGCGCCTGCTCTTCCTTCGGAAGGCTGCTATCGAGCAGATCCTGTATGGAACGACGGGTGATGTCGAAAGCCGCCTTTAATATGATCAGCGCAACCCCGATAGCGATCAACGAGTCCAGCACCACTCGGCCTGTAAATCGAACGACGATG
>JBMNNU010000243.1:0-5118 GCA_050942695.1 Chloroflexota bacterium | reverse complement strand
AAGTCCTGATGCTCGTAGGTGTGAACCCCAATAACCTCCAACTCCTTCAGGCCGATGTGGAACGGCTCCTTTATGGTGAGCGCGCCATCGAACAGCGCCACAAGCGCAACCCTACCCAGCTTTCGGACGTGCACCAGGGCCTGAGCAACAACCGGATCGAAGCCGGCCGTCACCATAACCACATCCGCTCCCTCAGGGCGTAGACTCTCGGCAACCGTTTCCCCCAGGCTACCATTGCTGCGCACGTTGAAGACCGTCTCCGCCCCTGCTTTTCGCGCCAGCTCCAGGTTGTAATCGTAGGCATCTGTTGCAAGTATCTTCGTGGCGCCAGCGGCCTTCGCGGCTGCGATGCAGCAGAGCCCGATAGCTCCAGACCCCAGCACAAGAACAGTGTCGCCTAGAGCAACTCGCGCCTTCTTGGCGGAGTGAATTCCCACCGATAGGGGCTCGCACATCACGCCCTCTTCGTAAGAGAAGCTGTCCGGCATCTTGATCGTGCAGCTTTCGTGCGCCGTTACATATTCGGCGAAGGCGCCGGTCCAATCCGGGGTTCCCATCATGGTTTTCTGTAAACAAAGATGCGAGTTGCCCGACCGGCAGTAGAAGCAATCCCCGCAAAGCTTCTGGGGATTCACGATCACCCGGTCCCCGATCGATATACCGCGAACCTCGGACCCCACCTCCACTACATCCCCCGAGACCTCGTGGCCCATAATAGCCGGCGGTTTTCTGAAGGGATGGGTTCCGATGAAGGCGTGAACCTCTGAGCCACAAACCCCTGCCGCCCTAACTCGGATCAGCACTTCATCCGGTTTCGGTTTGGGTTGAGGCACCTCCTGCATTTCGATGCGGTTGAGGCCGGTGAATACCGCAGCTTTCATTAACTGCTCCTTCATCTTTACGGTTCAGATAGTTCCACGGGAATACCGTCCAGCGACTCGGGGCTAATGAATGCGATCCTCTTATCTCTGAGCCCCACTATCGGTTGCTCGTGCAGCATCTTGACTCCGCTCGATTTCAACGCAGCGACGTCGGCGTCTATGTCGTCGGTGATGAGACAGTAGTGGTGGATGCCGTTGCCGTGCCGCTTCACGAAGCTCCCCAACAAGCCGTTTTCGTTGTCGTCCTGGATCACCTCCAGGCTGATCGGCCCCATCTCCACCAGGGCAACCCTGGCTTGCCTATCGGGCAAATCCTTGATCGGTGGAATCGGAACTCCGAAAACCTCGGATAGCGCCTCCAGGTATCGTTCGATATCCTTTACCCCGATACCTATATGGCCTATGCCTTTTATCATCGTCTCACGCCTTCCTACACATCCGTTTGTTTCGCAATCATAGCATAGTACAACTTGGCAGGTGGCCTTTTTTTATTGATGGATGCAGTCGTTCCGGCAAAGGGCGCATGGCGCTGAAGCGACCGCGCTAAGAGAAGGTAGTTTTTCTGGGAGCGCGGCCAAAATGGCCGCCTGTATGGGCGGGCGGGACGGCCGCGCTCTAGTTTGTGTACTACGAGAAGGAATAGAGGGACTCAGCAGACTTACCCCTCCCCCAGCAAGCGAGCCGGGAGAGGGGTTGCCAGATGCTACTCGACGCCCTTGAGGAACTCCTGGAAGGCTTCTTCGGAGATCTTGAAATCGTGTTTTCCGGGCTCCGGATACAGCTTGTCTCGGATCTCCTTGACCATCGTATTCAACGCTTCCTGGATGATCGGGCTCACGTTGCAGTACTGCTTCACGTGCCTCGGTAAAAACGCCTCGAACATCCCGATTACGTCGTGGTATATCATGCAGTGACCATCGCAACCCGGCCCGCTCCCGATGCTGATCGTCGGCACGCTCAGCTTTCCAGTAATATACTCAGCTACCTTCGCTGGCACAAGCTCCAGCAGGATGCTGTACACCCCCGCCTCTTCCAGCGCATAGCAATCGTCCAGCAGCCTCTTGGCCGCATCGCTCGTCCTGGCCTGCACCTTGAAGCCACCCTGCATCGACGCACTCTGAGGCGTCAGCCCAAGGTGACCCATCACCGGAATACCAGCGTCCACGATAGCCCTGACACGGTCCGCCATCGCCTTGCCGCCCTCCAGCTTGATCCCATCGCAGGAGGCCTCGGCCATGAAGCGCCCAGCGTTCATCACCGCCAATTCCACGCTCGGCTGATAAGCCATATAGGGCATGTCCCCGATGACAAATGCCCGCTTGCAGGCTCGAGTCACCGCCTTGGCAAATACGATCATCTCAGTCATAGTGACGGGCAACGTATTGGGGTAGCCCAGTACCGTCATCCCCAACGAATCCCCTACCAGCACGATATCCATCCCCGAGCGGTCAACCAACAGGGCATTGGGGTAGTCGTAGCAGGTGATCATGCTGATCTTCTCGCCACGTCGCTTCATCTCCACCAACTGCCCGACCGTCACCTTGGCCTGATCTGCCATATATCTCCTCCAAGTTACATTTTGGTCCTGAGTCCTGTTTTGAGTCCTGGGTCCTGGGTCCTGAGTCCTGTTTTGATGCCTGTCACCTTGTGCCTATGTTCTGGGTTCTGGGTTCTGGGAGTAGTATTGTACAGCACTCAGCATCCAGGACTCAGGACTAACCTTAGTGCAGCTTTCGCGCAGCCACAACCGGGATGCCCTGCGTTATCAACGCGTCAGCCGTCCGGTTTACTGCGTCGTGCTTGTCCAGGTAGTTCCGCAGCAGAAGGTGCATCTGGCCTGAGTTCTCGACCTCGGTCTTTTCCCGGAAGTAATCCAGGATATCCGATGGGTGTTCCCTCGTCTCCTCCACGTCCGGGTCGCCCCCCTCGTGCTTGGCGGAGATATTGGCAACCTTTCGGGCTACCTCCACGAGCTCGCTCCGGCGGTTGTATGGCTGGCGGACTATGCTCTTGTAGGTCTCCGTGATGTGGTGCTCGAATCTGACTACATCCTCGAAGCTGAGCGCCTTTCGAACCTCCGCCGACAGCTCGATGGTCTCATTGTTGACGGAGTTGGAGAAGTTGAAACCGATAAGTGGGGTGGTGCCGTCGGGCCTGGCAAACAGCTTGGCGCCGATTAGCGTCCACAGCACAGCGTAGGGGTTGTCGTTCCCCATGAACACCGAAATCTTGAACTGGTTGTCTATACCCAGCTTGTACAGCAGGTAGCCCACCAGCACGGTGCCGGGGTTGGTATTCAGCACCTGCTGGATTCCGTAGTTGGTGTAGTAATAAAGGTACTCGTCGACCCACTTCAAGGGATAGTGATTCGGGGAGCCGATGCCGCCGAAGTAGCCGGTGATGGTCTCAGGGCCGCCCAGGTGGACGTTTGAGCCATCGGTGCCCTTGGTGTCGAGGGTCTCCACGTAGGTTGCTCCCACGATCTGCATCGCTGCGGCCACCGCTAGTATGTCCCCCTGGTCGTCCTCCTGCTCTTTCATCTTGCGCACCCGAATGTAGCGACCCGGCATAAGCTCTTTTCGGTCGATCGCCTGCCTGGCCTCCTCGATGAGCCAGGGGAAGTACTGGAGAGCGCTTATCTCGAGGGTAACGGCTAACTTGTCTTCAAATGTGAGCTTGTCGGCCTGGTCGCCGAGGAGCTTCCGCCGATAGTCTTCCATCGGGACGAAAGCCCCTCGGTCCCGCTCGGCGATCAGCCACTGAAGGTCCTTTAGATAGAGGGAATCGATCTCTTTGAGTCGTTCCATCAGATTGGGAAGGCTACGTGCCTCCCGCGCTTTAGCGTTGATCTCCTCTGGGGTTCCGTACTTCTCCACAACCTGGAGCAGGGCTTTTACGATGTTACTATTGGGATCCAGGAGTAGACTATTGATCTCATCCAGGACCGAAGGTTGTATGCTCAGGCGCGTCACAATGTTGTCCATGGATCATCCTCCTATAACGCCGCTCTCAATAGCTAAGCATTTTATTCTCAATTACTACCTATTATCAGAACAACATTTTCCCACATCATCTGTATATAGCACTAGTGAAACCATTGATGTATCATAATTAACAATACAAGAAGAACCCCTCGTGGATGGAAGGATTTCAACCACGACCGGTTGAAGGAAATCCACCGCATCGCAGAGGAGCCATAAGAGATGCCAGTTCGAATACCCAATAGATAGGAAAAAGACCGCCGAGTTCTGCCGTCGTTGGAGAATAGCCAAGTTCGCTTAACGCCCCAGGCAATATGGCTCTGTTGAAGTATATTTATGAGCCCACGACTGCCAAGGATTACCGCCAACGAGTTATTGCGTGCCCTATGAGAAGCCGTAAGTACACGATCCTGATTACCCCTGACTTGGAGGAAGGCGGCTATATTGTTAGAGTACCGGCATTACCTGGATGTAATACCTAAGGCGATACCTTGGAAGAAGCTATAGCTAATGCTCGAGAAGCGATCTCCGTGTACATAGCCGATTTGGAAGCTTCAAACGAGCCGATACCAGAAGAGCCGGCACCCACTCAGGCTATTCAAATTGAGATCGCAGCCTGATGAACCAGACCAGGCTTATTTTTGACATTACAGCTTCTCATTCCGCAAAAATGGAAAGCGTCGTGACCGTTAAGGCATGAATAGATTCAAGGGTCACATCCGCACTAGTACCGATTTACGCATGGCACTGAGAGCATGACTGGTTAACCCCAGGTTGGACGAGCTTAATTTCGTCGCTTCATTCCTTCTCATCCCCATCCTCACGGCTCCGCTTTATCTCCGAGGTGGAGCGCACATCACGATTCCCGGAGCGGCTATGCCACTGCCGCGCAAATGTTTTACGGTAGCGCATGGCCCTTTGCCCTGCGGTCCTCGTTGGCATACGCTACCCTGGATAATGCAGGTCAACGTGGACGGCATGGCCCTGTGCCATGCACTACGGGCTTGTCGCTCCCCAGACATTCGACAGATATCCGGCAAGATGTGGGCGGTTCACCAGGATCCGAACAGCCGTGCTATACTTGCCCTGGAATATTATGTCGATGCGCATCCAGGGTCTCTGAGCAGGTGCGATAAACGCAGGGTTACGTTCGTGTTAGGACACTCGTGGAATTACGCGCGATGCTGGGGAGGGTAAGTGGCGAGCTCAGGGCTTCCGGCGGGAGTTACATCTGACTACGTTTCGCAGCCAGAGGG
>JBMNNU010000242.1:0-5123 GCA_050942695.1 Chloroflexota bacterium | reverse complement strand
GCCGTAGCAGCAGATACTTAGCGCGCCGGTCGACACCGACGATCCGTTGCCCCTGAAGCCCCATCTCGAAGTCTCGCAAAGAGGGATACACCACCAGCCTCGGGTCGATAACGTAAACCCCCACTATGCGTCGCCCGAGCACCGTAGACCTCAGGTCGTTTTTTATGGTTTCCACCTCAGGGAGCTCGGGCATTTCGATTACACTGGATGATGATCGTATTGGTCGGTGAATAGGACGCTAATTGAGCGCTCATCGTTTAGTCGGCGGGTTGCCTCTGCCAACAATCCCGCCACCGAGACTATTCGGAGTTTCGGCACCCGCTTCTCCGGGGGAATGCGAACGGTATCGGTGACAACAACCTCAGCGATAGCCGGATTGGCCAACCGGTCCATCGCCTTACCCACAAGAAGCCCATGTGTGGCCGCAACCGTTACCTCCGGTACTGCTCCGGCAGCGACAAGCGTCTCCACAGCTTCGTCGATGGTTCCCCCTGTAGTGATCATGTCATCGATCACGATGGGGCGCCGGCCTTGCACATCGCCGATCACCCGCCTAACCTGCACCCGGCCGGTCTCAGACCTCTGCTTATGTAGCACCACAAGAGGCAGGTTCAGGCCGTGAGCGTATTTCTCTGCCAGCTTAACCCGCCCAGTATCCGGAGAGACGATCACGCGATCTTCTCCTCGGTGTCGCTTCAGATGCTCTACCAGGATCTGCACGGCTGTGAGATGGTCCATCTCGATGTTGAAAAACCCCTGAGTGGCCGGGGCGTGGAGATCCACCGATACGACCCTGTCGGCTCCGGCGCAGTCCAGCAGGTCCGCCACCAGCCTGGCGGTGATCGGCTCCCGTCCCGTAGACTTCTTCTCCTGCCGCGAGTAACCGAAATAGGGGATGATCGCCGTTATCCGGCCGGCAGCGGCTCGGCGGCAAGCGTCTATCATCACCAGCAACTCCATCAAGTGCTGGTCTACGGGTGGGCTGGTGGACTGGAGGATGTATACATCGTCGCCTCGGACAGACTCATCCAGCCGTACATGCACCTCCCCATCGGCGAAGCGCTGGAGTTTGCGCTTGCTCAAGGGGGTTCGGAGCTTGGCCGCCATCGCTCTGCCCAACTCCGGGTTAGCCGAGCCGCAGTAGAGTCTCAGATCCATTTGCGCTCGGCTCGTTGCACTCGCCATGCCAGACGTTAGTCCTGAGTCCTGTTCTGAGTGCTGATGGCTGATGGCTTATAGCTGAAAGCTGACGGCTGATAGCTGATAGCTATTTCCTTGTGCCTGCTACCCTGTTCTCAGGATGCAGGGCACGGCACTTTTCTTAGCCGAGCATAGGGAAGAAGTGGGCCACCGATGAGAGGTCGAGCATATTCCAGGAAGCTGGGGGTTACGAAGTTGCCTTCGGTGGAGATGAACTCGACGGGCAGCCGTCGCTCGATATTGGCAACCCTCGCTAGAGGGACAGAATCGACAGTACATCGGTATACCCGGCCAGGCTCTCTAACGATGATCATCATCCGGTCGCTTTGTCCCCCGGCAGCGTAGCGCACGGCCATTTTCCCAACCTCATAAGCTTCGTTCAAATCTACAGGAGAGGCCAAGGCCATGGACATTCGCTGAATGGTGCCGGGTTTATCGAATCTTGCTCTCAGCCCTAGCTCTCTGGCAACGAGCCGACATAGATAGGCGGCTGGGCTATCGTAATAGCCATGGCCGAAAGAATCGACGAAATAGGGCTTCTCGCTGCCCACCCTGCTACCTGCCTCGTCCCGAATCGTTTCACTCAGCACCACCACCACATACCCTATCTCCCCATGCACCCTCTGTACGTCTTTCAAAAACTGCTGCTCGTCAAAAGGGACCTCGGGGAAGTAGATGAGATGTGGAGCATCCAGAGGGCTCTGTTTACCGAGAGCGCTCGCGGCAGCTACCCAGCCTGCGTTGCGGCCCATCACCTCGATAATCTTCACCGGATCGTACTGGCGCATAGCCTCCGTGTCCATGCCAGCGTCTATTGTGCTTTGCGCGACGAATCGGGCTATGGAGCCGTAGCCCGGGCAGTGGTCGGTTTCCGGAAGATCGTTGTCGATGGTCTTGGGCACAGCCATTACCCGTAGCTCATACCCAATCTCATCGGCGGCCACCGCGAGCCTGTGGGAGGTATCGGCGGAGTCGTTGCCCCCAATGTAGAGGAAGTAGCGAACGTTATGCTGGCGGAAGATGTGGATCAACCGCTCCAGATCGCCCTCCTGGAGCTTGTATCGGCAGGAGCCCAGTGCAGCGGAAGGGGTTTTCTGTATGAGCCTCAATGTGGATTTACTCTCGATACTCAGGTCTACGATCCCGCCATGGAGCAGTCCCTGCACGCCGTGGAGCGCACCCAGCACGCCGGTTATCTCCTTATGGCGGAAAGCCTCTTCGATCACGCCCACCAAGCTGCTGTTGATCACAGCCGTACATCCGCCAGATTGCCCTACCAGCAGCTTCCCCCGCAACGCTTCAGCCACCGTATCCTACGCCTCCCAAGAGAATTTACTATTGAGTGCTGACATTGTAGCGGTTGAAGAGCTAAAGGTGAATTGCAGTCGCCTGTTTTTCCTAAGGAATTCCTATACCCTCTCCTTCTCCAGAGCGCCTTCCACTGTAGCGAGAAGGTCGTCTACATCGAATGGCTTTTCGATGAAGTCGTAGCAACCCAAACCTTTGGCGATATTGTGCATCTCCTTGACGCCACGAACGGCAGCGGAGATGAGTATGACTGGGGGAGCATTTCGCATCTCGGATAGCGATTCCAATACCTCCATTCCATGTTTGGGTTCGATAAGAATATCCAGCAGAATTAGGTCGGGCTTCTCACTGGCTACCTTTTCGGGAACATCCTCGCTCGTAGGTAACAGCACCGTCCGGTATCCGGCTTCTGATAACACGGCATCAATCATATCCAGGGTAGCCACGTCGTCGTCGATCACCATGACCGTTTTCACCATATACCTCCCACATGGCTATCAAACTGCTACTAGCTCCCCGCCTAACAACATCCACATCCGCGGTCCGCGTTAATAGTCCCAACCGTGTCGCTTATGTTGTAGCGTACTGTGGTCGGCAAGGGGTTAATAATGAGCAAATTATCCTAAAGGTCCCTGGCAAGCCGATACAACCGATAGGATGATATAGCTATTCTGCATTCTTATCAGCCGGCCATCTTAATTATTCTGCAAGAACCTGGCCTGACAGCCGCTATAAAGCTTGACAGCGGCGGCGGCTGCTGTTACCCTGGGCTACACATCCGACAGGATCAGATCGTTAGAGTAACGGGGGCTCGGGGATAGCCGGGCTGAGATGGTGGCCTTTTCCGCCACCGACCGTCGAACCTGACCTGGGTAATGCCAGCGTAGGAAACTGTAACAGGAGTTTCACGAGAGGTGCTGGCATCCCGGCCAGCACCGTTTTTTTGTTTTATCGTCGTGAGGCTATCGGTTTGGTAACCCCTGCAGCAGCGCAGCCAAAAATCGCGATGGACGGGATATGTGTCGACTTCCCGACACGCGAAGGTCCCCTCCCGGTCCTGGAGTCTATCAATCTCTACGCTATGGAGGGGGAATTCGTTTCACTTATCGGCCCCAGCGGTTGCGGCAAGAGCACACTCTTAAACGTAATCGCCGGGCTCCAACAGCCGGTCTCTGGATCTATCCGTTTCGACGGGCACTTCGCCGAGAATCTCCTGGGCAAGGTTGCCTTCATGCCCCAAAAAGACCTCCTTATGCCATGGAGAACCGTTCTAGATAACGCCATCTTGGGCTTGGAGATCCAGGGTGTCTCCAGAAGAGAAGCGCGCGAGAACGCGATAGCTCTCTTCGACCTGTTTGGCCTCAAGGGGTTCGAAAACGCTTATCCCGCAACCCTTTCGGGGGGAATGCGGCAACGTGCCGCCTTTTTAAGAACTGTCCTGACCAACCGGGAAATCCTCTTGCTGGATGAACCCTTTGGAGCGCTGGACGCGCTCACGCGCTCAAGTATGCAGGAATGGTTACTCGAGCTGTGGGGCAACCTCCGCAAAACGATCATATTCATCACCCACGATGTCGACGAGGCTGTGCTGTTGTCCGACCGAGTGTACGCGCTGACGGCGCGCCCAGCCCGTGTCAAGCTGGTGCGAGAGATCGACCTTCCCAGACCCCGACACTTCGAAATGGTTACGTCGCATGACTTCGTGCGGCACAAACAAGTCCTTCTAGCCGCTATCAGGGAGGAAACACATCGGGCGGCAGAGATGGAGCTAGCTGGAGGGTCGAGGTGGTAAGCCGTTCCACCCAAGCTGAACAGCAAGAGTCGCTACGATCGAGACAGGTTAGATCGAATGGGGAAAGAAGAATCGCCACAGAGTGGCTACCGCCTCTCAGTCTTGTTAGCGCCATACTACTTGTCTGGCAAGTTGCTGCTACCGTTCTACAAGTCCCACGATGGCTGCTACCATCCCCGGTCGATATCGCCGAAGCGGTAGTTACATCCAGCGAGCTGTTACTCGGCCACAGTTGGGTTACCTTTCAGGAAGTAACGATTGGATTCATCCTGTCTCTGATAGCTGGAGTCACACTCGCTGTAGCTATCGCCTATTCCAAAACCCTGGAGCGAGCGATCTATCCCTTCGTAATCGCATCTCAGACTATTCCCGTAGTCGCAATAGCGCCGATCCTGCTCATCTGGTTTGGTTATGGATTGCTACCGAAGGTGATGGTTGTGGCGTTGATCTGCTTCTTCCCTATCTGCGTGAACATGGTCGACGGGCTCCGTTCGGTTGACCCGGAGCTAGTAAGCCTGATGCGTACCTTCGGATCTACACGCTGGCAAATCTTCGCCAAAGCCCAGTTCCCCGCGTCACTTCCCTTTCTGTTATCAGGCACCAAGGTAGCCATTGCCGTGAGTGTCATCGGCGCCGTGATGGGGGAATGGGTGGGAGCAAGCTCCGGCCTGGGCTACTTCATGGTACGATCGGCATCCCAATTCCAGACAGCGCGTGTGTTTGCCGCTATCGTGCTGCTGTCGGCCATGGGTATCGCTCTGTTCGCTTTAGCCTCCCTTACGGAGCGGTACCTGCTTCCTTGGTATCACGCCAGCAGACAGAA
>JBMNNU010000241.1:0-5130 GCA_050942695.1 Chloroflexota bacterium | reverse complement strand
AAGCCCTTTCAGGGCATTCTCCACACGCTCATAAGTAAGAGAGCCTTCGAACTGTTCGAAAGACCCTGAGTCAGGCAGCAATACCACCATCGACAGCTCGTCGCCGTCGTAGGGCAGCTCAACTGCCTGGTAGCCCTCGCCCTGTGCATAGGATAGCGACTTGGTCTGGGACATCATCGGGACGTCGGTCTGACTGCCGTCTAGGAGCGTGAATGGGACTGGGCGGGTGCTCGCATTTTCGAAGGGATACTTCCAGGCTGCGTTGAAGTAGATGGCGTTGACCAGCACAAGCCGGGTCAACTCGTCGATCACACCCTTGGGCAACAGATCCTGGATCTTCTCCTCCGTCTGCTTCTCGACCCAATCGTTAATGGCTATTCGCGCTGGCTCGGGTGCCTTTACGAAGTCCGCCAACCTAAGTCCAGCGCCGTAGCTGCTTGCTAGGGTCTCCAGGTATTGGGGCAGGAACTGGTAGCCAGCTTGGCCCCAGATGGAGTTAGCTATCTTCAGACGGAAGCCTTTGCCGTCTTGGCCTTGGGCGCCATCGCCTCTGCCAGCCAACTGCTGATCCAGGGAGTTAAATACGGGATGCAGGCGGTCCTGAGGCAGAGCGTAGTGGAGAACCTTTGCCATCTGGGCTTCGGTCTCCCCTCTGGCACCTGCATAAGCCATGGCAAGTGCAAGCGACACGCTGAATGGCGAGTAAAAGAGGTTGCCGTCTTGCTGCCGGATGGCGCCGTAAAGGTCGAAGGCGAAGGTGGAGTTGCCAGCTACCTGCGCCGCTAGTTCATCCTGTGAAACCTTCGGCTGGCTGGTACGGGGCGTTTCGGCCTGAGCAACCGTGGCTTGTGCTGGCGATACCCTGCCGAATCCGCTCATGTAGCCTATCGCGAGCACTGCCGCGAGCGTCGCGACAAGAATCAGTCCTATTTTCACGTTGCCCCTCATATTTCGTCCTCCTCATAGCCTGATCTGATACGGCTGTCTTATTTATAAATAACGTTGAGAGTGCCTTGGAAGTTCCATGTTTACGGCGAAGGCGACAATGGAGGGCATGTTTCTAGGAACGGCAATATCTGTTGCTCTCGTAGCGCAGGGACCTGTGCCCTGCGGTCCTCGTTGGCATACGCCATCCTGGATAATGCATGTCAACGTGGACGGCATGGCACAGGGCTATGCGTCACGGAGGTGAGAAGACGGAAATTTGACCGTACCGAAAAACGATGTGGCTTGGCTTAAAGATTCAATTGAGCTATTATATGGAAGAAATGGCCGAAGCTGTCGGAAATCACCTATCAATACTACGCCGGCCAAGAACTTCCTCAGTTAGAATCGATCCCAACCCTATCAAAAAATTGGCGGATGCGCTCTGCCAGCATTGTGCCTAATCCGGTATTCCAGTCCATTTGCGCAGCAATCAGGTCTTAATATATACGCCCGACCTCGATGGCTGACCACCATTTCTAGAGGAGGCAACATGGCACAGGTAGTACTGGAGCACGTCACCAAAAAGTTCGGCAACGTTACCGCTGTCAACGACCTCTCCATCGAAATCCAGGACAGGGAGTTCCTGGTGCTGGTAGGCCCCTCAGGCTGCGGCAAGTCTACCGCCCTCCGAATGATCGCCGGTCTGGAAGAGATCACCTCGGGTAACATCTACATCGGAGACAGGTTGGTCAACGACGTATCCCCCAAAGACAGGGACATCGCGATGGTGTTCCAGAGCTACGCTCTCTATCCCCACATGAACGTCTACGATAACCTGGCCTTTGGGCTGAAGATGAGGAAGTTCCCGAAGGATCAGATCGACCGGCGGGTGAAGGAGGCTGCGGCTATTTTGGGTATCGACGAACTGCTGATGCGTAAGCCGAAGCAGTTGTCCGGGGGGCAGAGGCAGCGTGTAGCCCTGGGGAGGGCGATAGTGCGGGAGCCGAAGGTATTCCTGATGGACGAGCCGCTGTCGAACCTGGATGCGAAGCTGCGTGTGCAGACTCGAGCAGAGCTGATCAAACTGCATCAGAGGCTGCAATCCACCATCATTTACGTGACCCACGACCAGATTGAGGCGATGACCATGGGGTCCAGGATAGCTGTGCTGAGGGATGGGATTTTACAGCAGCTCGATACCCCCCAGAAGCTGTTCGACCATCCGGCTAATATCTTCGTGGCGGGTTTCATCGGCAGCCCTGCTATGAACTTCTTCGACGCTGAGGTGTCGATGTCGGGGGACGCGGTGAGCTTGAGAAGCGAGAGCTTCTGCTTTACATTGAAAGCGGATCTGGGCAAGGCGTTAGCTCATCAATCCGGTAAAGAAGTTGTGGTGGGGGTCAGGCCTGAGCACTTCACACACTGCCCAAATGAGAATGGGTCCAACTGGGTCGAGGTTCCGTCCGAGGTAGATGTGGTGGAGAGCATGGGCAGCGAGCAACATGTGTACCTGTCGGCCGGGGGTAAGGGCTATGTAGCCAAGCTGGACATGGGAGTCAGGGCGAAGACCGGCGAGAAGATGGTCACATACTTCTCGCAAGACCAGATGCACATATTCGATAAGGCTACCACAAAAAGCCTGTTAGCTGCTTAACGCTTCGTTGTTGTGGATTTTGGCGTGGGCTGGGGCTCGTCCCCAGCTCCTTGGCCTCAGCGACCTCGCCTTCTCATGCGCCGACAACGCCCAGCGGGGCGATTTGATACGGCTGCTTCGTTGGAACCGACAGCGCCAATTCTATCCAGACAGGCCTGCCCGACGGCGATAGCCAGGTTGAGCGCCGCAGGAGCGACCGCTGTGGCTGCCCGAGCCAGGAGAGATTGACGTTTGGGACTTCTCATCGGATTAAATGGCTGGACCACTTCGGCGCGGGGCCGGGGAGCGGGGATCGACGGCTGCGATTCAACCGAAACAATATCTCTTGCCGGATATACCATCGATAACGCCCCGGTTGGGCATGCTTGCGCGCAAACACCACATCCCCTACAGATGGTGGGGTCGACATCTGCAATCCCATCCACCATATAGATAGCGCCTCGCGAGCAGGCGGTGATGCATTGGCCGCATCCGGTGCAAGTTTCTTTTTCGACAGATGCCAAAACTTGGTCGCTCATGGTTTTTACTATTTCTTTCTTCCTTCACGGAATAGGTTGACACGTCTGATGCCCTGTATTTGCCGGAAATTCGCCCCCTCTCCGGCGTATCTCATCGCTAGCTCTGGATCGCTGACTACGGTGCCCGCCACAACGTCAACACCGTAGTCGAAAAGAACCGGCGAAAGGGGCGTGCTGGCACCCAGGACGACCACGAAGCTGTCCCGGGAGCAGAGTTTCAACAGATCATCAAGGGTATGGTTGGTTAGGCTGGTGCCGGTGATGGCTACCACGTCTGCATCTGGGATTACACGAGAAGCTTCACTAGCGTCCAGGTCTCCCTCCAGCGGATTCAGTTCCAGCACTGAGAGATGGCCAGCGCACTTGCGGAGAGCGGGGACGAAGGGAAAGTGGCCAACTATCGCCACTTTCCCCCCTCGCCCCTTTTCCATCAACAGATCGCGGGCGTTGAGATCCGTTAGCTGTGCTTCATCCGGTACCAACAATGTGTTGAGCGCGGCCACACCGACGGCGGATTCAAGAGGACTTCCGTTCCGCACGAGTCCTGCCAGTTCAAGGGCGGTGCGTTCCGTCAGTCGCCCGGCATCGGGCATCGACATTTCACCATGGCAGCAATCTCCATACAACGAAGTGGATGCCAGACCGCAACGATCGGCCATTACCGCCGTGATGAACGGGCCTATCACTACCCGACGAACAGGAGAATCATTTTTAACAGAAGTCAACAAGTCGTCGATGATGGCCATAGCTCGCCTTCTACTTCGGTTGGTGGAGTTCGTACAGCTTCTTCTGGAAGTAATGCTCGTGGCAGTAGAGTGCACCGACAGGGTTGTGTGCCAGAGCACGATCTTTAGCTACCAGGCAGGTGGTGGGGCCCTCGATTTCCTTCAGGAACAGGCTGTCGTGTCCAACGCACAACCCGAGCATGATGTTGAAGTCGGTCTTTTCCTTGTTTAACAGCCTCGCTTGCGCGATAGGATTGCAGATCGCTTCATAGGTGCCAGGTCGTACCTTCTGGGCGTCGGTAATATCCAACTCTTCCTTCGGAATGGAGCCGGTTTTGCAGCACACGGAGGCCACTTCGAAGCCGTTAGCAGTCAATACTTTGTGGAGAATCGCAGCTTCTTTCCTAAATCCCACGCAGTAGGCGAATCCCAGCTTCTTGTAGCCCATACGGCGGGAGAACTCGATTATTTCCTCTACCCGCGACCAGGTACCGTAGCCCTCAGCCTCTACCAGGGCCGATTCCCTGGCCATCTTCTTGATGACCGGGTCGGCCAGGGTTTCGCGAGTGTTCGTGATATCCCCATCCCTCATTGGGCAGTTCTCAGGGACTGCATCGAGCTTCCCCACCCGGCACACGTAAACCTTACATTCCGCACAAGAGACCATCAGCAGTAGTTTCCCCCTTTATATGATTGGTGGTGGATTGGATTCGCCTTATAGTCTAAGCCTGATTCAGATTTGCGTGCTCTATCTAACACAAACACATCGTCATCGGCCTGGACCACTATATCAGCGAATGCCCCGGCCAGGGTATCATAAGCTTCAGACTGGTGCTACTCCACTCTCCCGGCGCCGCACAGTTGAGCTTAAGCTGTTCAGCCATCTCTACCGCCTTACGGACTGCCATCCCCGCCAGTTCTTGAGGGGAAGACACCACCACTACACCATTGAGAGGCAGCGATTGCATCACTGTGAGCGGGGCGTCGGATGTGCCGAACTATGTGATAGCTGCCGCATGCGGGGATGCACAGCATCGAGCCGATCGCGACAGGATATTATGAGCTTATGCTCATAATACTCCGGCGCAGAATCCATGTCAAGCGATTTCCGCATTCAGACAAAACCTGATCGGACGACTTCGATCCTGTCGGAATGAGACAATGAGAGGGAGACAAAAAAGTGGCGCGCGGCTACGTGTTGCTGGATCAATCCGCACACCACATATCCGCGCACCACTAGAAACGAATGCCGGCGACTACCAGCTTTTCCTGGAAGCGACCTTTTCGTGATCGGCCGCTCGTTGAC
>JBMNNU010000006.1:0-26173 GCA_050942695.1 Chloroflexota bacterium | reverse complement strand
CGGCGCCAGGACGCCCGCCGCTCGACCGCAAGCGGCGGCCCAGCCTACTCCCGTGCCTCTTACCCTGGTAGGGTACATCTCGGGTGTGTAGGTGTAGACAACTCCCCAGGCTCCTAGATTGAAGAAAGAGATGAAGCAGCCCCAGAAGAGAATCTCCATCTCGGCCCCAGCGTTCCTGAAGAAGAAAGCCCCGACGGCGGTGAGGAACAGATAGGATGCCAGGGTCCATTTGCGGCCCACCTTCTCCACGAGGTATGCAGCGCTGAAATAGCCCGGTATCTGAGCGATGGTAATGATCAACACGTAGCCGAACGACTTGGTGAGGCCGCGCCCACTTTCCGACAGCAGGGTCGGCAACCAGGTGAAGATCCCATAGTAGGAGTAGACGATAGTGAACCACAGCACCCACAGCATGACGGTTCTGCGAAGGTAAGGTCGAGACCAGAGCTCTCCAAAGCGTTGTAGCGCACTCTCCCCGCGCCCTGCCTCGCTTGGGCCAATTTCCAAACGTTCCCCCTCAGGATGTGTCACCCCCGACTCTCGCTCCACGGCTCGCACCACCTGCTCAGCTTCCATTGCTTTGCCTTTGCTCAACAGGAATCGAGGCGATTCGGGGAGGGCGCGACGAAGAACAAAGACGTAAAATGCCGGTAGCGCTCCTAGAAAAAAGGCCACTCGCCATCCGTACTGGGGTATTATGAAATAGGCTATGACGGCCGCCAGGACCCAACCATAAGCCCAGAAGCTCTCCAGCAGCACCAGCAGTCGACCGCGCCATTTGGCCGGAGAGAACTCGCTCACCAGAGTGCTCGCGATCGGCAACTCGCCCCCCAGACCGAAACCAACGAGGAAGCGACCAACAATCAACGATAGATAGCTCCAGGCGAGCCCGCAAAAAGCGGTAGCGAAGCTGAAGATCAGCAACGTGGCCTGGAACATCGTCTTGCGCCCAAATCGATCGGCGAGGGTGCCGGAGATTGCTGCTCCCATGAACATGCCGAGCATCCCTATACTGATCATCCAAGCTACCTGATCCGGCCCCAAATTCCACTCGAGAGCGAGGGTTGCAACTACGAAGGAAATAATACCTACGTCCATGGAATCGAACATCCATCCGATGCCACTGACCCCAATAAGTTTCCAGTGGAAGCGGCTCAGGGGGAGCCTATCCAGCCGGATAGCGGGGTCGGTCGACCGAATTCCGGTCTCTACTGCCATAAAAAATGCCTCCTGACATACAACTAGCTATTCTTCAAACAGGAAACCGCGTTCACGCAGCGCTGTCCGAGCCCGCTCCAGCAGGTCGGCCCGGGGAGCTTCTACAGTATGAAGGTGGACCCCCTCGGTCAGCTCCGAGAGCAGACGGACTCGCTTTTGCCGAATTTCCTTCAGCCATTCCCGGAGATCGTCGCGTGAATCTAGCATCAGCATTCCGCGGATTTCCCCGTAAACGGGATGGTCTACCTGAACGTCCACTACCCGCAGCCCCATATCGAGCAGGAGGGAGAGCTCCTCCTCTGTCTCCTCTGGCGCATGTTTTACAGCTAAGAGAGCCCTTTGGCAGCTAGGAAGGAGCGCTGTAGCCATCAAATAACCCCTCGCGGTAGCTACTATCGGCTCTCCCCGCGCCCTGAGTAGTGAGATATCCTGCACAACTGTCTGGCGAGAGATGTTCAACTGCTGTGCTAACTCCGTCCCGGATAGTGGCCTCGAGACGTCCGACAACATCTTAAGGATTCGCTGCCTTCGTTCTTCGCTCAAGGAGGGCCTCCTTTCGATGAGGTTGGCGAGGTTTGCGATCGCCATGAAAGGCTACTCCGTTAAAGCTGTCTTGTCAATTGTCTTGACAGCAAAGGGCACGCGCTACCTTAGGGGCGAGGCGACCATCCCAAAGTTGGTAGGCTTCGTGCGAGAGCCCCGGGCTGAAACCGCGCTCTTGGCTCCAACAATCGGCTTTACCAACTTTGGGACGGTCTCGAGGCGTTCGAGAGATGCCTGGCTGGCATAGCCGTTGCTCAACAGCCTTTAGCCGTCGGCGCTCTTGGGCCACTGGCCGATACAGAAGCTGAAAGCTGGCGGCTAAAAGCTGGTAGCTAAAGGAAACCCGATGGCTGTAAAATCAAACGACCGGAATATTGCCTCCAAGATACACGAGACCCTGCAGCTCGACAGCCGGCTCCAGCAGAAGGATATTTCGATCCAGGTGGAGAAGGGTGTGGTCACCCTCTCCGGCACCGTAGGGAGCTACCTGGATAAAATGGTCGCTGCAGAGGACGCCTGGCGGGTCGAGGGAGTCAAGGAGGTCCGCAATAGGCTGAAGGTGCAGCCCGATACCGTCAGACCGGCGGAGGATATCGCTGAGGAGATAGCCGCCGCTTTGGAGATGGACCCGAGAGTGGATGCGCATAGCGTCGTTGTGAACGTGTCCGAGGGGATCGTGCGGCTGTCGGGCACCGTTTCTTCAGCAGACGAACGGGCGGCTGCTGAAGAGTGCGCGTGGCAGGCTGAAGGGGTGGTGGACGTTTCTAACGAGCTCACCATATCGCCCGACCGTCGAAGAGCTGATGCTGAGATCGAGCAGGATGTGCGGACAGCCCTGGACACAGATGCCCGCATTGCCGACCCGACGCTGATCACCGTCAGGTCTGTGGCGGGCACCGTCCGGCTACAGGGGGAAGTCTCCTCTGCCGAGGAGCGGCAGGCTGCGGAGAAGGACGCCTGGTACACAGCCGGGGTGGTGTATGTGGAGAATTTGTTGAGTATTACAGGCGAGCGTGAACAGCCAGCAGCGGCATGATGTAGTGCCGATGAGAGTTTGAAAATGGCGGTGCTTACACACGACGAGATCCTGCGATTGATTCACGAGGGTGTCATCAAGATCGAGCCCTTCTCCGAGGATCAGGTAGGTCCAGCCTCGGTAGACCTGCACCTAGACAACAAGTTCCGGGTCTTCCGAGCGCTGCCCCACATCCACCCTGTGACCGAAGATGCGTCCTACGAGGATGTTACGGAGTTGGTGGAGGTGGATGACCACCTGCTGCTGCTGCCGGGCCAGGCGGTCCACGGGATAACCCAAGAGAAGATAACACTGCCCGATTACCTGTGTGGCCGCCTGGAGGGGCGGAGTCGCTTTGCCCGTGTGGGGCTGATGGTCCATATGACCGCGGGTTTCATGCAACCCGGAATCGATAACAAGCAGGTGCTGGAGATGATCAACGTGGGGCCTGTCCCGTTAGCCATATACCCCGGCACCGCTATCTGCCAGTTCATCTTCGAAGAGTGCAAAGGCCGCGCTCGCTACAGAGGCCGTTTCGAGAACCAGACGCTGCCCTGACGGAGACGGGGGGCGGAGAGAAACAAATTTTGGCCTTATCCATCGAGCATTCTGCCTCGAGAGGTGTTGACATCTTCGTGCCTTCTCGGGAATTATCTATGCACCTTCGGTGCACCAACCGCTTATGAAATTGGGGAAGCACCCCATTTTCAGTGGAAGACTACCTGAAGCTGGCGAAGAGACATAGCCTGATTCAGATACGCTATTGCGGCCTATCGAGCTGAGCAGAAAGGGGTGTTCAAGTATGATCATAGACGAGCTTTCCAACTGGGCCGGCTACGCCGGTATTTCACCCAGGCTTGCTACAGCTTTCCGCTATCTCGAGGAGAAGTCCTGGTTGCAACTACCTGAGGGCGAGTATCCGATCGAGGGCCGGGATATTTTTGCCAGGGTCATGCGTGTCCAGTCCGAGCCTATCGCGAGCTCGCCCTTCGAAACCCATTACCGCTACGTGGACATACACTACCTGGTCTCAGGAGAAGAGGCTATTGGCTGGGCGCCTCTGCCTGGGATGGTGCCTTGTAAGGAGTATAACCCGGAGAAGGATGTGATCTTTTTCGATACCCCTCAGGATTACCAGAGCTTCAAGCTGAAGCCCGGCCAGTTCGCGCTTTTCCTGCCCAACGATCCACACTCCCCGGCGAGGCATCTCGATACCCCTGGAGAAATCCGGAAGATCCTGGTCAAGGTTAAGCTCGGGTAGCTGGCGGAAGTTCTCACCCTTAACCAGGTTTAGAACAGCGACGTTATCCAGTTATGAACAGGAACCGGTAAAGCTTCCTGCGAACTGCAGGGTCTTCTTCCGGCAGGGGTTTAGGCATGATCTGCAAATTACGGGTAACGTGGACTACTCTGGAAGAATATCGTTGATGGAGATAGGCCGATCGGGGAAGGCGCTCGGGGCGAGGGACTCGCCGCGACGGAAGACCCGGGCTGTTCGATAGCCATCGGAGCTTGGGTCCAGGTAAGCGGTAATGGTTTCCTGCTCCAGGTCTACGAGCCATACCTCGGGGATCCCGCTTCGGGCATAGAGTGGCACCTTTACCCGTCGGTCGGGCTCAGAGGATGTCTCGGCAACTTCGACTAGTAGAAAGATGTCCTCTGGAGTTGGGTGTCCCGAAGCGTAAAGCCCAGGCTTTCGATGAACCAATGCAATGTCAGGCTGCGGCTCCGAGTGTTCATCTAGGCGAACAGGGTTCTGCACGCGTACTCGAGCAGCGTTGCCGAGAGTGTGAAAGAAGAGGTCGGTCAAACGGTCAACACACTCTGCGTGGCGGGCTCCAATCGGTGTCATCTCGACTATCTCCCCATCGATCAGTTCGAGGCGGTCATCCTCGTCGAGTATGCCGGCCTGGGCCATCTGGTGATATTCATCCACGGTGAAGCGACGTCTCTTCAGCTCGAGTGCCATTGCGGACCTCCTGGACCAATTATAGCCCCATCTCTCTGGTTGGCAAGGCCCTACACAACCCTGGATTGCTGCGGGCGCTACTACTCTCGCGGAAGCATCGCAAGCAGGGTGGCGGCCTGTTGCTCCAGGCGGGAGGCCTCCGCCTCGTACGCGCCGGGGTTCTGTTCAGATTGGAGGGAGGAGATATTGACCCTGACGTTGAGCACCGATCCTAGAGTAGCCGCGTGAGCCGCCAGTGCGGCGACGAGGGCGTCGGTGCGAGCCGCTGGGTTTCCGACATCGGCTGCCTTCAGCGCCAACTCCATCGCTTCGATGGCCGCTCGGGCGCTCTCCAACGGAATCTGGGTGATCCGTAGGGAGGCATCTTTCAACGCCGCTTTCGCCTCTTCACCGCCCCCTTTTGCCTGGCGATAGGCATCCATGTAAGCGGTGTAGGCGGCCGAGTCATCCTCTACCAACTGTTGCAGGCGGCTTCGCAATGTCTCTGCTCGTGACTCCAGATCCTTCACCTGATCTTCCACCTGGGCGAACCGCTTTCGCCCCAGGGTTAGGCGAGACACCATCACGACCAGCGCCGATGCCAGCGCACCAATCAGGGCTGCCACACTGCCTCCGCCGGGAGCCGCATCGCTAGAGGCCACGCGGTCGACAAAGCCGGAGACGGATTCTTCCTGCTCCTCCAGCAGGCGGTACTCCAGCAATTGAGAGCGGGAGAAGGAGTTAAGCTGAAGGTAGTGCTCGGCAGCGTCCAGCAGGGCATCGGCCGAGAGCAGACCTACGACCTCGCTCTCCACTACAGCTACCCCGTACCGAGCTGCCTCGGAGCGGATCATCTCCAACACCCTATGGATAGGGGTGGCAGCGGTGTTGGTGAGGTTCATAGATACGTGGACCCGTCCCTTTTCGTTGGCTCCGATGCCGAGCGCTTTGACGTAGCGTAACCCACCCGTCTGGTGGCGCACCGCCCTGGCTATCGCCTTCGCTATGTTCACGTCGTCGGTGTTGAGATAGACGTTGTAGGCTACTAGCGGTGGCCGGGCTCCCACTGCCACCGCGCCCGCAGTGGGGTGCATAGCCTTCGGCCCGAAATCGGGATCGTGAGATGGGACTGTGCCAATCAGCGAGGGCAGCTTCTCGAACTGGGGAGCCCGGACCTCAGCCAGGTTTCGCCGTTCCGGGCGGGTCGCGGCCTCCTCGTACAGGAAGACAGGGATGGATAGCTCTCGGCCGATCCTCTCTCCGACCCGCCGTGCCAGTTCAACGCACTCTTCCATAGTAATGCCGTGCATCGGCACGAAGGGCACCACATCTGCGGCGCCCATGCGGGGGTGTTCCCCGCGGTGGGATCGCATGTCGATCAGTTTGGCCGCCTCAGCTACACCCCTGAAGGCTGATTCTGCAACGGCGTTCGGGCTGCCGAGGATAGTCACCACCGCCCGATTATGGCCGGGGTCCACGCTCCTATCCAGGAGCCGCACCCCCTGCACTGCGACCATTGCCTCTACGATCCTGCCTACTACTGCGGTGTCTCTACCCTCACTGAAGTTGGGCACACACTCTACCAGAGCAGCCATGAATATGCCTCCTGTCGTCTTTGACTCCGCACGAGCAAAAGACTCCTACCAACCTTCTGAAATCATATTTGATTGCCACACGACTTTGCCGCCCTTGATGACTGTCTGCACCAGGTTTCGTCCGAACCAGTAAATGAGGTGCAGATGGGTTGGCGCATCCAGGATCACCATATCGGCCTGCTTCCCCTGCTCCAGGCTGCCAATCTCCTCACCCAGCTTTACCGCGTGGGCGGCGTTGATGGTGGAGGCCACAATGGCCTCCGCAGGGGTGAGCCATCTTCGTACAGATGCCAGCCCGATGATCAACGGCATGGAAAGTATGGGGGATGTGCCGGGATTGAAATCTGTTGCAAGCGCCACTGGAACACCATGCTCGATCAGCCGACGGGCCGGGGGCTGTACGCTCTCCATCAGCATAAATGTCGCTCCAGGCAGCAACACCGCCACCGTGTTCACCCTGGCCAGGGCTTCTATCTCCGGATCGGTGATGTGCTCCAGGTGATCGGCCGAAACGACGTCAAGCTCTGCGGCCAAGCGCGCGCCTCCGGAGGCAGATTTCTGGTTGGCGTGGATTTTCAATCCGAGGTCCCGATCGCGGGCTGCCAGCAACACACGGCGGCTTTGCTCCACGGTGAATACGCCTCGCTCACAGAAGACGTCGCAGAACCAGGCGGTCGCTTCGTGCGCGACCCAAGGTATCGCCCGTTCGATCAGAAAGTCCAGGTAGGCTTCTGGCTTCCCCTGGAACTCCGGTGGAACGGCATGGGCGCCCAGGAAGGTAGGCACCACGGTGATCGGGCCTTCCATGGATAGCGACTCCGCCACCCGCAGCATCTTCAGCTCGTCTATCAAGTTGAGGCCGTAGCCACTTTTCACCTCTACCGTGGTCGTTCCGTGGCTCAGCATTTCGTGGAAGAAGCTCCTGGACTTCTCCTCCAACTCATCCAGCGAGGCTGCTCGCGTCGCCTTTACTGTGTTCAGTATCCCGCCACCCCTGGCAAGGATGTCCATATAGTCCGCCCCTGCCAATCGCCTGGCGAACTCGTCGATCCGGTCCCCCCCAAAGACTGCGTGGGTGTGTGGATCCACGAATCCGGGGAGCACCGTTTTGTCAGAAGCGTCGATCACGCGGGTCTCCTGCGTTGCGATCACAGTTGCCCGCACTTCGGGTGTGGGCCCCACGGCGATTATCCGCCCATCGGCGCCCACAGCCACGGCGCCATCGTAGACTATGCCCAACTCACCCTGTTCTCTGCCACGGCGAGGCCCAGGCCCACCGGCAACGGTGACCAGCTCAGAGGCGTTTTCGATTATCAGCGAGACTGGTTTCATCTGATGGCTGTTTACTCTCCCTCGAGGAGGCCCTCACAAATTTCTCTCCCACCGCAGTGGGAGAGAAATTTGCTCCCGTCTATACTTCCTCCATCGGCAATCTAATCCCCATCTCCTTCGCCGTCTCCAGCGCCTCGGGGTAACCCGCGTCGGCGTGGCGCACCACCCCCAGCCCTGGGTCGGTTTTAAGCACTCGGGCGAGCTTTCGCTCCGCGCGCTCGCTCCCGTCGGCAACCACTACCATACCGGCATGGAGGCTGTATCCCATGCCGACGCCGCCTCCATGGTGGAAGCTAACCCAGCTTCCGCCCGCCGCCGTATTTACCATGGCGTTCAACAGAGCCCAATCGGCGATGGCGTCGGAGCCGTCTCTCATCGATTCCGTCTCCCGGAAGGGTGAGGCTACGGAGCCAGCATCCAGATGATCGCGACCGATCACGATTGGACCCGACAGCTCCCCTTCCCGCACCATCCGGTTGAACTCCAGCCCAGCCCTATCTCTCTCGCCGTAGCCCAGCCAACAGATGCGAGCCGGCAGCCCCTGAAACCTGATCCGCTGCTGTGCCAGGGTGATCCAGCGCTTCAGGCTCTCGTTTTCAGGAAAGAGTCGCAGGATCGCCTGGTCGGTGCGATAGATGTCCTCCGGATCGCCTGAGAGAGCGACCCAGCGGAATGGCCCCTTGCCGCGACAGAACAGGGGGCGGATGAAAGCCGGAACGAAGCCCGGATAGCTGAACGCATCCTCAACGCCGGCCTCTTTGCCTCGCTCCCGCAGGTTGTTGCCATAATCGAAGACCAGGGCGCCGCGTCGAACGAACTCCACCATCGCCTTGACCTGCTCGCCTATAGATCGATAAGCCAGCTCCAGATAACGATCCCGGTCGTTTCGCCGTAGCTCATCGGCCTGAGCTACGGTCAAACCCTGCGGCACGTACATAGATGGATCGTGCGCGGGGGTCTGGTCGGTGACTATATCTGGTAATAGCCCACGACTCAAAAGGGTAGCGGCCAGGTCGGCAGCGTTGGCCAGAACTGCTATCGATATGGGGCGTCCCAGCGCTTTCGCCTGGAGGGCTGCATCCAACGCCTGATCGATATCCGTTGTCCAGCTATCCAGGTAGCCTGTATCCACCCTGCGTTGGATTCGTGCGGTGTCCACCTCGGCTATCAGAGCGACCCCGCCGTTCATAGTGATCGCGAGGGGCTGAGCCCCGCCCATACCGCCCAGTCCCGCCGTCAGCACCAGCCGCCCCCTCAGGGTGCCCCCGAAGTGGAGATCGGCTGCGGCTGCGAGCGTTTCATAAGTCCCCTGGACGATCCCCTGGCTGCCGATGTATATCCAGCTTCCGGCGGTCATCTGGCCGTACATTGTGAGGCCCATCGCCTCAAGTCGATCGAATTCCGCCCAGGTAGCCCAGTGGGGCACCAGGTTGGAGTTCGCAATCAGCACCCTTGGAGCATCTTGGTGTGTGCGGAAAACCGTCACCGGCTTCCCGCTCTGCACCAGTAGCGTCTCGTCGTTTTCTAGTCGCTTCAACTCCCGTACGATGGCTTCGAAGGCATCCCAGGAGCGCGCCGCTCGTCCACGTCCACCGTACACCACCAACTCATCTGGCCGCTCTGCCACCTCGGGGTCCAGGTTGTTCATCAGCATCCTGAGGGCAGCTTCCTGCTCCCACCCCTTACAGCTCAATACGGTTCCGCGCGGCGCTCTGACTATCCTTGGTCCGCTAGCAGTGTACGTCACAGCGGCACCTCCTCAGTAAAAATCGGCAGCATTTTCTCTTATCTTAACCCTAGTATAGACCAGTAGGTGGTAGCCGCAACTGCCACCAACAATACGCTGGCCACAGTGATCAAGCCACCTACTCGTATCATGTCAGAAGTGCGGATCTCGCCGGTGCCGTATGCGATTGCGTTAGGTGGCGTGCTGATAGGTAGTGTCATCGACATGGACGCAGCCAAGGCGACTGCGATAGTCACCGGTACTGGTGATATATCCTCCAGACCGACGATGATAGGGATCAGCAGCGCTGCAGTGGCGCTGTTGCTGATGAAGGTGGTCATCAGCGCTGCTACCCCTCCTAGGATCAACACGATGCTGATGAAGTTCAATCCTGCCAGGTTGATCTGAGAGACGATCCAACTGGATAGGCCGCTCTGATCCATGGCAACGCCCAGCGCTAATCCACCCCCCACTATGAACAGTACATCCCAACCCACCTGTCCTAGATCTCGCGTCTCCAGTATCCCCGTCCCAAAGAAAGCAACCGCGGGGATGAGAGCGATAGCACCCTCGGGGATCCCGTGCCACGGTGTAGTCAACCAGAGCGTTACCGTGATCAGGAAAACGGCTACGACTAACCACGATGTCCGGTTGAGCGGCTGCGTCGCAGGCAATCGAAGCGTCAGGCTTCTGGTTTCAGACGGAAAGAAGAGCAGCAGAAGCCCCCAGGTCAGGGCGAGGATCACCAGCATAACCGGGATGGTCAACACCATCCACTCCAGGAAGCTTATCCGGAATCCCGCCCGAGCCAGATTGGCTATGGCGATGGCGTTGGGTGGGGTGCCGATGGGGGTGCCTATCCCTCCAATATTGGCTGCGAAGGGGATTCCCAGCACCAGCGCTTTTCGGAAGGGGGCATGTGCGGGCATCATCCGCAGGATCGGCATTAAGACGGCGATCATCAATACTGTGGTGGCCGTGTTTGAAAGCCACAGGGATAGAAATGCGGTAGTTCCCATAAACCCCGCCAGAATCCAGGGAGGTCGATTTCCCACACGGTGCAGGATCTCCTGAGCGGTAATCGAATCCAGTTGATGCCTGCTCATGGCTATGCCCAGCACGAAGCCACCGAAGAAGAGAGCGATGATTGGGTCGAAAAAGGGGGCGAAGAAGATGGCGTAATCGCCAGCAGCCAATCCAAGCGCCCCTCCCGGTAAACCTAAAAAGACGACCTCAGAAAAAAGGATAACGAATGATGTGATGAAGAGAGGCACGGCCTCCGTGATCCAGAGGATGGCCGCTGTGATGAAGATACCCAGAGTGATCTGCCCGGCCAGCGAAAGACCTGGGAAGGGGATCTGAGATGCCGCGATCCCCAGAATAATCGCCGCTAGGAACAGACCGACCCTTCGTGTGTTAGCCCCAACCAAAAGACCATCCCATACCAAAGCGAGTAGCAAGGGTGGGCAAGGTTTGCCGACCGCGTTTCTCTAGCTATTCCCTATCTGTTTTCTCGCTTGGATTGTTGATTATCAAGATAGGCTCTTGCCTGGCAGTGCGATGAGTTAACGAGCATCCTAGCAATTGTTGAGCCAGTGAGAGCGAGGGGTGCCTCGCCTCGAAGAAATTATGGTCTGAGGATTGCTAGGCTCGTTAGCTATCGTTTTGGATTAGTTTTCCATTGGAGGCGTGGTGATGTCGGTGATAATCAGTTGGTCAACTGCGCTGGTGGCTCTAGTGTGGCTGTTAGAGACGGTGGTCAGCCGGCGCCGGACTCGGGAGCGTTCGGAAGTCAAGGGGGCGATGGCCCGTGTAAGCTATCTATCGGCAATTATTCCTCTGCTGTTTCCAACTCTTGTGATAGCCGCTGTTTTCTTGGGTGTGGGGCAGCTTCCTCCCAGCCTAATAGCCCTTCCCTTCCAGTTTGTCGGCCTCCTCCTCGCTATCGGGGCTGAAGTTGTAATTGCCAGGGCGAGGATGGAGCTGGGGGACCAGCAGACCGAGGGAGTCGAGGTGTGGGCGGAGCAGCGATTAATACGGCGGGGGCTCTACGCTTTCGTGCGCCATCCTATCTATCTAGGGACGTTGGCTCTCGGGCTTGGGCTTGGATTGGGCCTTTGGAGCTGGGCTCTGCTGTTGGCCGATCTTATCGTTGCGCTACCGCTTTTCTACTGGTTGGCAAGCCAGGAAGAGCGGCTGTTGGCAGAGCGGTTTGGACATGACTATCAGGAGTACCGAGCGCGTGTGCCTATGCTCTCCCCTTGGCCTCGCCCCACAAAGGTTGGCTCCGAGGCTGTAAAGCAGCCCGACGTGGCGGAGCAGGAATAAGTTATGCAACCGGCAGGTTACTCTCCAGCACACGGCCCTCCCGCATCACCAAACGGTACTGGAACGCCCCTAAATCGAAGGCGCGGTTGTGGGAGATCACGAAGAGCTGGCTGAAGCTCTCCGCTATCTGTCCTTTCGTTAGCAGGTTGATCAGTGCCTCGGTGCGCGGGCCGTCGAAGGAGCTGAGAGGCTCGTCCAGAAAGATGAATCCAGGGGTCGTGCCCAGCTCCTGCGGTAGGGTCGCCAGCGCAAAGGCCAGCCTTAAAGCCAGCGAGAACTGGTCTTTTGCCCCTCCCGAGAAGAGATTCTTGGAGACGTACCGCCTGGCGGCATCGTCCCACACCTGGATCTGGTAGTCGTTAGCGATGCGCGCCTCGTGGTATCGCCCTGCAGTCAGTTGGGGTAGGATCTGTCCCATGTTCTGCTCTGTGTTGGGAAGCACGAGGCGGACGATCCGCTCCATGGTGCCTTCGAGGAGAGCCACTGCTCGCCGCTTCACCTCCAACTGGCGAGCGAGCACCTCCACCTCCCGCCGGCACTCATCCGGGTCCAGAGTACTGCCGTCTATTCCCAGTTTTTCCTCCAGCCGCCTCCGTCGCCCCTCAAGATCTCCGATTTTGCCGAGCATACCATCGCGATGTATGGCCAGTTTGGCCTCCAGCTGGGAGGCTTCCCGCTCGGACGATTCCGCGGATCGATAGGTGGCTAAGGCTGCTAGCGCCAGCAGCGCCACCAGCGGCAGCGCCCAGATCGCCTCAGCAACCCCCCAAAGGATCAGACCTATGATGATCGCGAGCGCCGCCAATCCGATGGCGGATAGCACCAACGATCTCGTTTTGGCGGTTGCCGCCATTGTTGTGCACACTGCCAGCCGAGACGCATCCTCAGCCCATTCCGGGTGTCGAGCGGTTTCTGACCCCGCGCCGAGCGGGAGTCCGGGCTTGCTCAACTGCCCCTCCAACCTGCCCTTCTCTTCTAACACGCCGGGCAACTGCGTACATACCTCCGCTAGCTCCACCCGGTCTCGTGCGAGGGCCAGCGTTTGCTCGTCCTGAGATGTGACCCTGAGCCGCTCCATCATCGACGCCAGCCTGTCTAAATTGAGCAGTCTGCGGAGGGAGTCTTTTCGCTGCGCCGGAGCGAGATCCTCCAGCTTGGACAGCTTCTTCTGCTCAACGAAGCAGGAGTTGAGCAGCGCCTCGGAATCCAACCCGCCGAGCTCTTCCACAACCCGAGCGTTTACTGCCAGCACCCCCGTAACCTGCTCCTCTTGCGCCCCCGGCAGCCGGATCGTCAGCTTAGCCTGGGTTGGCTTGCCGCGCTTCAGCGCCCGTTGGATCTCCAGTTCTACCTGGTCCACCTCGAGCCACAATCGGACCGATGCCGACTCCTCACCATAGCGGATCAAGCTCTCCAGGTTGCCTCTGCCTCGCCCCTCAGTAGCGAGTGGTAGACCGTAGAGGGCGAAGAAAACGCTCTCGAAGAGGGTGGATTTGCCCGATTCGTTAAGCCCCTCCACCAGGACGGCGCCCTGGCGAGGAAAGGTAAGATCCAGCCGCTCCAGCAGTTTGAAGTTCTCTACCCGAAGTCTCTTTAGAAGGATCATTGGTACCCTTCCAGCACGACCGTGAGCGCCTCCTCGATCAAAGCTCGCTCCTCTGGTGAATCTGCAGCCTCCCAGCTTTCGCGAGCGAAGCGGATCAGCTCGTCACGCTGGGATAGCCTGATTCCCCCTGCCACCGCTGGCCTCTGTTCGTCCTCTACATAGAGGCCGGTGGTATCTAGGTCGAAGAAGAAGGAGTGGGCGGAGCCGTAAGCTGCCAGCTCCCGAAGCTTTAGATCGTGGTAGCGCTGCCTGGAGATGGGTCCCTGGAGGATCACACGGACCATCGCCTCCCTATCACAAACCCCCCGTAGTCGATCAATCACCAGCTCCGCCGGGTCACCGTCGGCTATATCCCGGGTGTGGATCTCTAACTGCTGCCGCGGCTGGCATTCCACGGGCACGTGCCGCAGCTCCACCGTTCGACCGGCCTCCAGCTCGAGGTAGACAAAGCCCGGCCTGGCCTCCTGCTCCCCGAAGGTCATCCGCTCGGTAGCCCCAGGGACGATCACCGTCTTGTCTGCCCAACAGAAGGCTGCGTATCTGTGAACGTGGCCTACAAGTAGATACTGCACTCCCTCCAGCGTTTCTACCGTCTGCCTTCTTACGATGGGCTCGGGCGCGCCAGGGTAGACATGCCCCTCCAGGCTACCGTGGAGCATTAAAAGCGAGATGTCGGCATCCGGGCGCCATTCTAACCCTTCCAGAGGGTCGGAGCCAGCCGGCAGTGTGGGATCCGGCGCAATGCCCCCGATGGCTATTCTGACTCCCTCGACGTCGAACAGCTCTGAATCGATAAGCGTGTCCAGGGCACGGCTGGGAGCGCGGGTGGCTCGCCCGCATCCGATAAGGTTTGGGTTCAATGGTACCGCCCCCTCCCCGAGCAGCCTGAGCCCCCCTAATATGGCGTAGGTGGAGTGGGGCATGCTGAGCCGGCGGCCTCCGCGAGCTCGCGAGGTATCGTGGTTTCCGCCGATTCCAAGGCAGCGCACGCCGGCCGCTCGCAACTTAGCCAGCGCCTCGGCCACGAACTGGCGCTCCAGGTTGCGGGGCTCGGGGGTGTCGAAGAGATCCCCAGCCTGGAGAAAGAAGTGGGCTTGCCGCTCCAGGGCATACTCTACTGCCGCAGCGAAGCCCCGGCGGAGCCAGGAACGCCGCTCCTCCAAGCGTTGGGAGAACATCTTGTCGTAGTATCGGCCTAGATGGTTATCGGCTGTCGCGACTATGCGAATAGCGATTATTGCTCTCCGGAAAACATGTGCTGAGCGCGATGGTATGTTGCCAGTAGCGCCGAGATAATTCTACCACCTCTCAATGAGAAGGTTGGTCACCTACCCCCGCAGCCCGTGCACCCCGCGCAGCTTATCTTTGGCAGACGCGACCAGCAGCGAGGGCAATTTGTCACCATCATATCCGATACATCGTAGCCGCATTGCTCGCAGCGGCGAACGGGGCAGCCGCTGCGAACGGCCTTCTCCGGCGTTTCGGTTCTGGATTCGGTTATCTTTTGCATAGATACATACCTTGAGCGCTGAATGCTGTTGCCTTGTGCCTTTATATCAGCAGTTGGGACACTACTCCGCCCACCAAGAAGGCAACTACTAGGCAGCCGATCCACAATAGCGAGGCCTCTTTCCAGCCACGCTCCTTGAACATCATCATCACTGAGGCAACGCAGGGCACGAACAGCGTGATCGTCACCAACGCTACCAGGGTCTGGAGATTGGTCAAATCCATCCCAAGCAGACCGGCAGCGCCGAAGTCGCGCCGAACGAAGCCCATAACGAAGGCTGTCGCGGCTTCTCGCGGAAGCTGGAGCCATCCGACCGTGATAGGCGCCAGCAAGTCCTGGACCCCCTGGAGAGCGCCTGTGATCTGCATACCGCCGAGCAGCAGCGACCCGATGGCGAAGAGCGGAGCTGCGTCGGACAGGAACATGATCGTTTTGCTGTAGCTCTTTCGCAGCACGTTCGCCAAGCGGGGCATCCGCAGGGGTGGGAGATCGATCAACAGCCCGGTAGACTTGCCCGGCATTAGCCAGTTCAGTAACGTTCCCGCCGCCACCAGAACCCCAACGATTATCGCTGTAAAGAGCGCCACATAGCCGGGCCCCAATCCCGCCAGCATAGCTGTGATAACCGCTAATTGAGCGGAGCAGGGTATGGTTAGCCCCAGCAGGACGATGGCGATGCGCCGCTCCCGCTGAGAACCCAGGATCCGAGTGCTCATTGTGGCCATCGTCACGCAGCCCAATCCGAGGATCATTGGCACGATGGCTCGACCGTTGAGCCCTATGCCCGTCAAAGCCCGGTCTACTAGGGCTGCTAGTCGAGGCAGGTAACCCGAGTCCTCCATGATTGCGATGGCGAGGTAGAAACCGACGACCAGCGGCAGGAGCAAACCCACCAGGTAGGTGACGGTCATCGTGAGCAGACCGAACTCGCCCGCCAGCAGGATCGCTATTGGGGAATCTGCAGGGAACAGACTCTCAACCGCGCTTCGCATGAACGGCTCGTAGATCCCCTGCATCACCGTCTCCTCGGTGAAACCGACCACCTGCTGGGCGATTACGTCGCCGATCAGGTAGTAGAGCGCGACCAGGATGGCGCCCAGGAATGGGATGCCGGTGATAGGTTGGACCATCCAGTGGCCAAGCATCTCTCTGAAGCTGCCCGTTTCGCGGGTGTCCACCAGCACCTTAGCGACTAGATCGTTCACCCTCTGGCGACGGTGGATATATAGCTCCTCCCTGGCGTCCTGAAGCGGCAGGCCGAAGCGGGCAGCCACATCTTCATCTCCCTCGGCGGCTAATAATCTGGCCGGCGTGAGATCGCCCTCCCCATACCATGCGTTGATTTTTTGCAGAATGGAGGGATCGATCTTGCCTCTTTGTGCCTTGGGTATCGCGGCTTTCATCTCGTCCGCGCCCCTACCCTCCACAGCCGCTGCGGCGACCACGGGCACACCCAGCGCCTCTTCGAGTGTGTGAACGTCGATCTTCAGTTGTTGTGCATCAGCCTCGTCCATCATGTTGAGGACTACCACCATCGGTAAGCCCATATCGATCAGTTGAAGGGTGAGGAAGAGGTCCCGCTCTAAATGGACGGCATCGACGACGTTTACCACCAGGTCGGCCTGGAGGATGATATCCCGAGTTACCCGCTCTTCGTCGTTGAACGATGAGACACCGTAGACGCCTGGTGTATCTATGACCAGGTAATTGTTCCACCATCCCTGAGATACGTCGACTGTGGTGCCGGGAAAGTTGGAAACGTCTACATACAGACCGGTGAAAATGTTGAAGACCACCGATTTGCCGGTATTTGGGTTGCCCACAAGGGCGATTTTGGGGACTGTAGTGGGGGCTTGCACACGACCACTGGAGTGGCAGTGGCGATGCCTCCTCTTTCCGTAGTGCCCGGTATCTCGCCTATTACCGCTGGAGGCAAGGGTTTCCCTATCGACAGCTACTGCTGCCGGTGATCGTGTGTCATTATCGATGCCACTGTTACCCGCATTTCTGCCACCAGTAACTCTACCCATCAAACCGCCTCGACGCTGATATACCTGGCGATCCCCCTTCCGATGGCGATCTCCTGCCGGCCACGGCGCACGACTATAGGGCCTGCCGGTATTCTCTCGCTGCATCTGACGTTGGAGCCTTCGCCGATGCCGAAGCGGATGGCCTGGAACTTGACCTGAGGGTCGTCAATCTTGAGTATGCGCACCTGTTCACCACGTCTGACCATGTCGAGTGTCATCGCCGTTTCTCCTTGGTAACCGCACCGCTTCGCGCAGTGGTGCTGCAATTGCTAACCATTTGCAATTAGGAGGTAAAAACTCGCTTCCTTTACGTCCCTGCCTCGCGGCATCTTTGGCATATCCCTACGAAGTCCATTGAGACCCGCTCTACCTGAAAGCCGTGAGGCTCCGATACTAGCGCCTTCAACGCCTCCACTACGGGGCCTGTGGCCTCCGTTACCTGCCCGCAAACCCGGCAGAGCAGGTGGCAATGCTCCTGATCGGCTTTGGTCTCGTAGTGGTGGTGATCGTCCCAGAGGTGCACCTCATCTACCAGGTCGAGACTCTTCAAGAGGTCCAGGGTGCGGTACACCGTGGAAAGGCTTATCCTTTCTCCCTTTTCCCTGGCTTGCCTGTAGATTTCGTCGGCGTCCAGATGACCCTCAGAGTGCTGAATGATCTCCAGCAGCGCTTCCCGTTGGGGAGTCATCCTCCGCCCTGTAGCGTTGATAGCTCTGCGGGCCGTCCTGGTCAACTGGCCTGACGCCATTGTCTGCCGCCTCCTTATTGCGAACGATTAGCAATTGCAATTGTACCACCTGCTCGCCAACTGTCAAGAGGTTTTCAACGCGCCATTCGACGCCTAGGCCGTCTCAACCCAAACTCCTCGAGAAGAGCTATCAGGATCACCTTGATTGGGCAGTAAGGAGCTTGTTGCTAGAAACTATCAGCGCCCTCTCGCCGCTTTGCGGTACAATACAAAGGATATTCCCTAGATCTGCTTGAGAGGGTTTGCTATGGCTTCCAAGAGCTTGCCTTTTACTAAAGAAAAATTAGAAGAGATCCTACAGAAATATCCCACCCCCTTCCACATCTACGACGAGGCGGGGATACGAGCCAATGCCCGTCGCTTGAAGGAAGCGTTCAAAGATATACACGGCTTCAAGGAGTACTTCGCTGTCAAAGCGCTCCCGAATCCATTCATTATGAAGATCCTGAAGGAGGAGAATTTCGGGTCCGACTGCAGCTCGCTTCCCGAGCTGCTGCTTTCGGAGAGGGTCGGCATCTTAGGTGAAGACATCATGTTCACCTCAAACGACACGCCTGCCGAAGAGTTCCTCAAAGCGAAAGAGCTGGGGGCCATCATCAACCTGGACGACATCACCCACCTCCCATTTCTGGAGAAGGTGGCCGGTCTCCCAGAGCTTATCTGCTTCAGATACAACCCCGGCCCATTGAAAGAGGGCAACGTGATAATCGGCAAGCCTGAGGAGGCTAAATACGGGTTCACCAGGGATCAGATCCTGGAGGGCTACCGGATAGCCAGGGACAAGGGGGTGAAGAGGTTCGGCCTCCACACCATGGTGGCCTCCAACGAGCTAGACTATCGCTACTTCATCGAGACGGCGGCGATCCTGTTCGATCTGGTGGCAGAGGTTCACCAGAAGGTTGGTATCCGAATCGAATTCATCAACATCGGTGGCGGCGTAGGTATTCCCTACCGGCCGGACCAGGAGCCAGTGCCGTACGAAAAGATAGCGGCTGGGGTGAAGGAGGCCTACGAGGAGAAAATCGCCAGCAATGGCCTTGCTCCGATCAAGCTGTACATGGAGTGCGGAAGAGCCATCACCGGCCCTTACGGATTTCTGGTAGCCAGGGTACGCCACATCAAGGATACCTACAAGAGGTACGTGGGGTTGGATGCCTGCATGGCCAACCTGATGCGGCCGGCCATGTACGGGGCCTATCACCACATCACGGTGATCGGCAAGGAAGATATGCCATTGGACCACAAATACGATGTGACCGGCTCCCTGTGTGAGAACAACGACAAGTTCGCCATCGACAGGATGCTTCCCGAAATCGTACCCGGCGACGTTCTCGTGATCCACGATACCGGCGCGCACGGTTACGCCATGGGGTTCCAGTACAACGGCAAGCTGCGCTCTGCCGAGCTGTTGCTCCGTGAGAACGGTGAGGTAGTCCAGATCCGCCGGGCGGAAACCCCAGACGACTACTTCGCCACCCTGGACTTCGAAGCGTTGAAGCACTTCTCCTAACCATTTATGTAGGGGCCGGCGGCTCTGCCGGCCCCATACAACGGACGTCGGTAAAAATCCACGAGGAACCGAGCGGGTACGGTGACCCGCCCCTACTTCTTTACAAGTGGTTCTTCCCCTCCAGTTGGCCGAGCAGCCGGTTGAAGCTCTCTATCGCCTGCTCGATTGGCTTCGCCGTCGTCATATCTACCCCGGCCGCCTTCAGCAGCTCGATTGGGTAGTCGGAATCGCCGCTTTTCAGGAATCGCAGATACCTATCTACAGCCGGCTTTCCCTCGTTCAGGATCTGATTTGTCAGAGCGAGGGCTGCAGCCATGCCGGTGGCGTACTGGTAGACGTAGAAGTTGTAATAGAAGTGTGGAACCCTGGCCCATTCGATCGCTATAGCCTCGTCGAGAACCACGCCCTGTCCGTAGTACTTGACGTTAAGGTCTTTGTAGATGGATGAAAGCAGATCGGGCGTCAGGGCTTCACCTTCCTCGGAGCGGCGGTGGATCTCCAACTCGAACTCTGCGAACATAGTCTGCCGGAAGAAAGTCCCTCGGAAGTTTTCCAGATACTTGTTAATCAGGTAGAGGCGAAGCTCTCTCTCGGGATAGTGATCGAGCAGGTACTCGGTCAGGAGCGCCTCGTTCGTAGTGGAGGCCACCTCAGCCGTGAAAGTGGGGTGCCGCGAGTACACGTAGGGCTGATTATTGCTGGTGAAGTAGAAGTGGAGGGCGTGGCCTAGCTCGTGGGCCAGCCTGAACAGGTCGTTCAAGGTGTTTTCGTAATTGAGGAGCACGAACGGCGTCGTACCCTTGGCTCCCCAGCAGTAAGCCCCGCTCCTCTTCCCCTCGGTCTCGTAGACGTCGATCCAGCGGGAGGAAAACCCCTTTCTAAGCACCTCCTGGTACTCCGAACCTAGGGGCGCCATCGCCTCGACGACTATGCGTGCGGCCTCGTCGTATGGTATTTCCATCGTAACATCGGGCACGACGGGCACGTATAGATCATAGTAGTGGATCTCATCCAACTGAAGCAGTCGCTTTCTCAAGCCTATGTATCGCTGCAGGCTCGGGAGACCATCCTCCACGGAGCGTATGAGATTATGGTAGACATCCACCGGTATAGAGTTGGGCGACAGCGCTGCTTCGAGGGCGGAAGGGTAACCGCGGATCCTGGCATTGATGACGTGAGCCCGAACCTTGGCTGACAGACAGGTCGCTAGGGTGTTGCGGAAATCGTAGTAGGTGGCGTGGACGGATTCGAAGGCGTCCTTCCTCACCCTGCGGTCGGGGCTCAATATGAACTTTTGATAGCGAGCATGGCTTAGCGGTACCGTCTGCCCCCTCTCGTCCTTTATCGAGGGAAACTTGAAGTCGGCATCGTTCAGCATCTCGAAGACAGCATTCGGCGCATATCCCATTTCCCCGGTGAGAGCTAATACCTCCTCCACCTCCGAGGAGCGGACGTGGGCTTTCTGCCGCAGCAGCTCCTCGATGCTGTGTCGGTAAATGGTGAGATCGGGTTCAGCGGCCAGGAAGCCCCACAGCTTCTCCTCCGGAATGGCTAATATCTCCGGCTCGACAAAGGCCAAGGCGCTGGACACATCTGTGGCGAGATTTTCCGCCCGGTCGACAAGAGCCTGATATCGGCTATTTGTCGTATCCTCGTCGTGTCGCATAGCTGCGTAGACATACAGCTTATCTAGTCGCTCCAGGGTCTCGTCGCTCGCTTTCAAAAACGATAGTAGTCCGGAAGCGGAATCCCCCAGGTGTCCCTCCATCGCCTGGAGCCCTGGGAGAGCGTCCTTCACGGCTTGGAAGTCGACCTCCCAGAGGTTATCGTCCGCATAAATGGTCGAAAGATCCCATCTGTACTTCAGAGGTATCTCGCTGCGCTTCCGAAGCGCGACCGCTTCCTGTGCGGGAACAGGTGCCGCGGCGGGTTCCGGCGTCGCGACGATGGTTGGGGTTTCGATCGGCTCTTGCACCTGTGCGGTCGCCACCGAAGGGGAGACAATTGGGGCAACGAGGTTGGTTAGCGCCGGTAGGACAGCGATTCCGACTGCTCCACCACCGAGCCCTTTCAGCATGTCTCGACGGCTGATCTGGGTTGGATGGGCGCTATCTGACATGGTATAGCCATTTTCTGGCACAGCAAAGGACCTCCTGCGTGGAATTGTTGGGAGGGGTGGCCGGATTGTCCAGGTGATAGAGCAACTGTTATCAACATAAGGAGAATTACCGGCCTCGCCTATCCTATTACAGCTTCAGCCCAGGCGCAAGGTGGTTGTTGTTATTGATACCGTTACGGGTGTGCGACCGGCACAAAGAGAGCTAGCTGTTTCAGCACCCCCAGCCCCCCAGCCCGATGCTGGTGCACCTCCCCAGGAGGGATGTAGATGAGATCTCCGGCGGCTACCCGTTCCTGCACTTCACCGCTGATCATCAGCAACTCACCCTCCAGGACGTACACAATCTGGTGGGTGTCATGGCTGTGCTCAGGCGTTGCGCTGCCCGGCTCGATATCCACTCTCGTGATGCTGACATTAGCCAACTCATCCTTTGGTTTCATGAAGACGCGGACGGCGGTCGACATCTCATGTTTAACCGGCAGGTCGGCACCCTTTATGACTTTCATTGCTACCTCCATTTTTTTGCTGAGTCCTGAGTCCTGGGTCCTGAGTGCTGAGTCCTGAGTGCTGAGCGCTGAGAACGCAGGACGCAGGACCCAGCACTCTTATAATGCTCAAGTGAGGTATGAAAGCCAGTTGCGTTGTGGCGCCCTTGGCCCCACAATAACATCTGGCCCAAGGGTTGCTTGATGATAAACAGGGTATCATAGAAAGGTAGATCATGACTAAAAGAGCTGCCGACGAATTCCTTCGAAGAGAAAGCGGTATCCTACTCCACCCAACGTCGCTTCCCGGCCCCCACGGCATTGGTGACCTTGGGGGGGAGGCTAGAAGGTTCGTCGACTTCCTCGAGGCAAGCGGCCAGAGGTTATGGCAGATGCTCCCCCTTGGCCCTACCGGCTACGGTAACTCTCCCTACGCTGCCCGTTCGGCTATGGCCGGCAATCCCCTTCTTATCTCTTTAGACATACTGGCCAAGGAGGGGCTGCTGGCAGCCGAAGACCTCAGAAGAGACCAAGGCTTGCCGGTGGACTATGTGGATTACGAGTCGGTAGCGGCCTTCAAACTCCCATTGTTGAGGGAGGCTTACCGTACCTTTACGAACGACGCCGGGAATACCGAGAGATCGGAGTTCGATGCCTTTTGCCAGCGCAACGGTTACTGGCTGGATGATTACGCTTTCTTTATGGCGTTGCGAGATGTTCACGATGGGGTCGAATGGCTCAGTTGGGAGCGGGAGATCGCGACCCGCCGACCGCAGGCTCTGGCTCGCTGGCGGCATCAACTAGCCGATACGATCTGTTTTCATCAGTTCGTCCAGTTCCAGTTCTACCGCCAATGGAGCGTGCTGAAACGATACGCTAACGAGCGGGGCGTTCGGATAATCGGCGATATCCCGATATTTGTAGCTCTGGATAGCGCAGACGTCTGGTCCAGGCCGGAACTGTTCTTCCTGGACGAGCGAGGTCGCCCTACCGTCGTGGCAGGGGTTCCCCCGGACTACTTTTCGAGTACAGGTCAGCGGTGGGGGAACCCGCTCTATCGTTGGGACCGGATGGCCAGAGACGGCTATCGCTGGTGGGTAGAGCGTTTCAAGATTGCTCTCACCCAGGTGGACTTGGTCCGGATCGATCACTTCCGCGGATTCCAGGCATACTGGGAGGTTCTTGCCCAACATAAGACTGCCGAGCGCGGCCGTTGGGTAGAGGGGCCTGGAGAACCGTTCTTTCGAGCCTTAGAGAAAGCCCTGGGAAAGCTTCCGGTGATTGCCGAGGATCTTGGCTTCATCACCCCTGAGGTAGAAAACCTCCGCCTCCAACTGGGATTCCCCGGCATGAAGATACTTCAATTCGCTTTTGGGGAAAACGGGCGCAATCCCTACCTGCCCCACAACTACGAGCGCAATTTTGTCGTGTACACCGGTACCCACGATAACGACACCACTGTGGGCTGGTTCGCCTCTCGCAATCCCAAGGAGCGAACGAACGTGCTTCGCTATTTGGGTACGAGCGGCAGAGAGATACACTGGGATTTAATCCGCCTTGCTTTCGCCTCGGTGGCGGATTTGGCGATAGTGCCTCTCCAGGATGTGCTGGGGCTGGGTAGTTGGGCGCGGATGAATATGCCCGGTCTCCCCAAGGGGAACTGGATCTGGCGTCTAGCCCCCGAGCAATTGAAGGATGAGCACGCACAGCGACTACGCGACCTGTCCGCCATCTACGGCCGGAACCAGGTTAGTGCTGAGTGCTGAGTTCTGGGTCCTGTGTCCTGATTGGTAAATGGGTTCTGGAAACATTATGGTACTTAATATTTAGAACTCAGCACTCAGCACTCAGAGCAGGACTCAAGACTAGCTATCCAGCACTCAGGACGCAGGACCCAACACTACTCACTGGTAGTAGGATGCGTTCTTCTGGATAAAGCTTTGCCACTTATCTGGGACTTCCTCGTCGCGGTATATCGCCTCTACAGGACAGACCGAGGAGCAGGCTCCGCACTCGATGCACTCGTCGGGGTTGATAAAGAGCTGATCCGAAGCTTCAAAGCCATCTTCATCGCGTGTGGGATGGATGCAGTCTACAGGGCAAACATCCGTGCAGGCGGTGTCCTTTACTCCAATGCATGGTTCGCAGATAACGTAGGGCACAACAACCTCCTTTTAGCTATCAGCAATCAGCTTTCATCCGTCAGTGTTCAGCTCACAAGTTGAGTATACCCAAGTCAAGAATACACGATTCAGAAAAGAACTACCACATCAAAGCATAAGGGCAGGTTCTATGCCTGCCCTTAACTGTGTTGGATATCTACTGATCTCTGCACCGCGGATAAATCCCGTGGCATCTCGGAGGCCCGCTCCCTCCATTCTGCAAGACGCACCTCGCGTTTAACGATCTATGCAGCGATCAGTCACTGCTAACGGCTTTTATCAAAAACAAATAATATAAGCTGAAAGCTTACATCTACGCATTCAGCCTTTCTGCTGTGGCCATCAGGTTGCGCACCGTCTGCGATATGTATCGCCCGCTATCCGCGCTCTGGCGAGTAACCTGCTCTATCTGCCTGACGGTGCTCACCACCTGCTCGCTGGCGCTCTGTTGCTGTTGTGTTGCCAGCAGCATCTCCTTGGTTGCCACGGCGACCTTCTCCACCGCATCGACGATTTGTGAAATGGCATCCCCAGCCCCGCGGCCTAGCCCGGCGCCCACCTCTACGTCGGCCTCGCTCTTCTCTGCTGCGAGTACGGTTGCGTTGGCCGCTCGCTGTATCTCCGCCACCGCTGCTCTCACCTGGTGCGCAGCGGCCTTGGATTCGTTGGCCAACTCCTTTACCTGGCTGGCAACTACACTGAAACGGCGGCCGTATTCGCCCGCGGCGGCGCTTTCGATCGCGGCGTTTAGAGCTAGTAGGTGAGTACGATCGGCAATTTCGGATATTACTTCGATGATCTCCCCAATCGCTTCGGTTTTCTGGCCAAGGGAGAGATTCTTCTCCGCGACACTCCTCACTTCGGTACGGATCCGGTCCAGGCCTGCGATAGTCTCTTTTACCGCCTCGCGGCCCATCTCCGCCGCATGTCTGGCCGTCACGGTCAACTGAGATACCTGGGCAGTGTTAGCAGCGATCTGGCTGGCTGCTCTACTCAACTCCTCCATTGCAGCCACAATTTCGCTCATCGCGGCTGCTTGCTCGGCGGAGCCGCTGGTTTGCTGGGAAAAGGTAGCTGAAAGCTCTCGCGCCATGGAGTGGATCTGAGATGCCACCCCGAGCATAATCTCCCGCTTTTCTTCGATCACCTGCTTTGCGTTGGCTAGCTCAGTAGCCCGAAGCTCGATCTCCGTTTTTGCCTCTTCCAGTTCTTTGGCTCGTTGCTCTGCATCCTTCGCCCTCGCCTCCATCTGGGCTATCAACCCCCCCAATCGCTTGGATGCTTCGGCTGTTGCCAGGGTAAGCACGACCACCAGGCCGAAGAGCGTAGCGTAATTGGCGTACTGGATATCTAACGGGGTCGATGGCAGAAATCCTCTTTCTAGACCTCCGTTCAGCAACTCCAGCAGCAACAGCAATACTGCCAAGCCCGCTACTCCCAGCACATGTACCCTCCGAAGGAATACGCTGGCCAACACCAGAGGTGCCAGGTAGGCGGATGAAACAAGGGGGGCAGGGGAAGCGGCACTGGCAACTGCGATCCCTCCCAGCAAGCCTCCGACCAACAGGTAGGCCGACGAGATGGTCTTGCCAGATTTCGCTAAGCCTACACTTCCAAGGGAGACAGCGGCTAGAGTGGCAGCAATCAACACGGCGAAAGCGCTGCTAGGACTACTCCCGGTTACCCACGAAGCGGCGAAACATACCCCAATTAAGCCGCAAGCTGTAGCGACCATGCTGCCTAAAAGGATCACCAGTTCGGCCGTCAACTCACCTTGGCGCATCGGCGATAGGGCGCCATCCTCAGTACTATTGGACACGGTATACTCCTTTCGCCTTGGTTAACAGGCAGAGGAATAAGGACAATAAAATGGACATGATTGGAGGATTATTCGGTTCTACATGATAGCACGAATCGGTTTTGCGGCAAGAGTAAACGCGATATATAATCCCCTCAATCTCTGTTTTTTTGAAAGGAATTTGTTTGTTTCCAGCGTTTATCTCGATAGATATAGATCCTGTGCTGGCGGTGGTGGGCCCTATTACTATCCGCTGGTACGGATTGACCATATCGATCGCTCTGGTTATTGGGGTTATCCTCGCTCTGCGGGAGGCTGCTCGAAGAGGGATTCCTGAGAACGACCTGCTATATGCGATAGTATGGGCGATACCCATCGGATTTCTAGGTGCGCGCCTTTTCCATATCGTCGATGCCTGGAAGTACTACGCCACCTACCCGCTTCAGATGCTTGCGTTTCAGGAGGGAGGGGTGTCCCTATACGGCGGATTGATCTGCGGG